>NZ_DOPT01000104.1:2174-57223 GCF_003512625.1 Herpetosiphon sp.
TAACCACCTTGCGCCGCTTCGAGCAAGGTCGGGCCTTGGGTTTCATTATTGATAAATTGCTCAACCCAGTAGCGTTTGCGTTCGAAGGGATAAGTTGGTAGGGCCACGCGGCGACGCTTGCTGGCGCTTAGTTTGGCCCAATCGATCGCCACGCCAGCCAGCCATAACCGCCCGACCGCAGTCAACAAACATTGGGTGTCAGTTTGTTGATCTTGGGGATGGCGCATCGACTGCGCTACCACCCGTTCGGCTCCAAAGTTGGCTTGAGCGCGAGTTAAGGTTGTGAGCGTTTGGCCAGGCCCAACTTCGAGAAATAGATGAGCTGGATTTTGCAAAAGTTGGCTCATCCCAGCGCTAAATCGCACGGTCGATTGTAAATGCTCAGTCCAATAGTTCGGGTTTGACCATTGTTCATGGCTCATCCAACCGCCAGTTACATTGGAAATATAGGGAATTGTGGCTGGTTGCATGCTGATCGTCTGGGCAAATGTCGCAAATTCGGCCACAATTGGCTTGAGCAAACTGGAATGGGCTGCCACGCGAATTGGCAAGCGTCGATATTTGATCGCCCGCTGTTCTAGCTCAAACTCAAGGGCTTGAATTGCTGCAATCGAGCCAGCCACGACCGAATGTTCAGGCCCATTGACTGCCGCTAGCGAAAGTTGTTCGCCGAGCAACGGCAAAACCTCAGCTTCAGCAAGGGCAATGTTGATCATCGCGCCATCTTCAAGCTGATCCATCAAGCGGCCACGTAGCTCAACTAAGCGCAAAGCCGCCTCAAGTGAGATCGAGCCAGCCAAATGGGCCGCGGTATATTCACCCAAACTATGGCCAATCAAGGCGACAGGCTGAATGCCCCATGCCAGCCATAATTGAGCAAGCGCATACTCACTGATGAAAATTGCCAACAAACTGTAGAGCATTGTCGCCAATTGTTGCTCATGAACTTTGGCGTTTTCGCTATAGACCAACTGGCGTAGATTGGCGCTGATTTCAGGTTTAAGCATGGCCAAACAGCGTTCAACCGCCGCACGGAAGATCGGCTGAGTTTGATAGAGTTCTTGGCCCATGCTGGGATATTGTACGCCGCCGCCCGGAAACATAAACACCACCGCAGGCGTAGCCGCGCTGACTTGGCCGCTGATCATGCGCTTATCGCGTTGGCGCAAAATTTGGCTGGCTTCATCCAGCGAACGGCACAGCAACACCCGCCGATGATTAAAGGCTTGGCGGCCAACTTGTAAGGTGTAGGCAACATCAGCCAAGGCCAATTGGGGATTAGCCTCAAGGTGCTCGGCCAGATTTTTGGTGGCCGCATTCAAGGTAGCCCGATTACGCCCCGAAATCACCAGCATGTGCCAAGCGTCAGTTTCCTCGGTTGGTTCGAGCATGGGCGCTTCTTCGAGCACAATATGCGCATTCGTGCCGCCAATCCCAAATGAACTGACCCCCGCCCGCCGAATTGGCTGATCGCTTGGCCAATCACTTAATTTAGTGTTGACATAAAATGGTGAGCTTTCTAGCTCAAGTTGCGGATTGGGGGTTTGAAAATGCAAGCTGGCGGGAATTCTATTGTGATGCAGGGCCAGCACGGTTTTAATCAAGCTGGTTACGCCCGCCGCAGTATCAAGATGCCCAAAATTGGATTTGACCGAGCCAAGCATACAAAACTGCGTTTTATCAGTTTGTTGACGGAAGGCCTTGGTTAAAGCGGCAACTTCGATTGGATCGCCGAGGGCAGTGGCCGTTCCATGGGCTTCGATATAGGAAATCGTTACTGGATCAACATCAGCCACCGCTTGAGCGGCCTGAATCACAGCGGCCTGCCCATCAATGCTCGGTGCCGTGTAGCCAATTTTGAGCGCACCATCGTTGTTGACGGCTGAGCCTTTGATTACCGCATAGATCGAATCGCCATCAGCCAAGGCATCGTCGAGCCGTTTCAAAACCACGATACCTGCACCGTTGCCGTTGAGTGTGCCTTGGGCTTGGGCATCGAATGTGCGGCAATGGCCGTCTGGGGCGAGAATGCCGCCTTCTTGGGCCAGATAGCCTTGATGTTGCGGCACGGTGATCGAAATTCCGCCAGCCAGCGCGATATCGCATTGATAGCCCAACAGGCTTTGGCAGGCCAAATGGGTTGCGACCAATGAGGTTGAGCAGGCACTTTGCACGCTAAAACTTGGCCCGCGCAAATTCAACTTATAGCTGACTCGAGTGGGCAAAAAGTCTTTGTCGTTGCCCATAATCAGTTGAAACAGATCGGGAATTGTGCCTCGGCCTTGTTGGCTGGCTAGGTTACGCAGCAAGTAGGTATTGAGGCTTGAACCAGCAAATACGCCGATTAAGCCGGGATAGGTTGAGGCGTTGTAGCCTGCATGTTCCAAGGCTTGCCAAGCACATTCCAGAAAAATCCGCTGCTGCGGATCGAGCAATTCGGCCTCGCGTGGCGAATAGCCAAAAAAGGCTGCATCGAATAGCTCGACCCCTTCGAGCACCGAGCCAGCTTTGACATAGCGTGGATGGGCTAGTTGCTCAGGCGTTACGCCTGCGGCTAGCAATTGCTCGTCATCAAAAAAGCTAATGCCCTCGGCTCCAGCACAAAGCTGCTGCCAAAAGTGATCAATATCGGGAGCGCCAGCCCAGCGCCCCGCCAAACCTACCACAGCAATATCAAAATTGCCATCGGTTTCATCATAACTCATCGATATATTCCTCTCTGCTAGCGGCGGCGACGTTGACGTTGCATAGCTTGGCGCTGTTGCTGCGCTCGATTGTCGCGATCAACAAAGGTTGACGCTTGAGTTGATTGCTCGCTGTTCAAGTAAACCGCTAAACTTTGAATGGTTGGGTATTTGAATAAATCTAAAAGCACCAACTCGCGCCCCAAAAGCTCTTGCAAGCGGCTATGCACCTGCACCATTGCCAGCGAATTGCCGCCAAGGTCGAAGAAATTGGCTTGGGTGCTTAGGGTTGGCACATTTAATACTTCTTGCCAAAGTGTGGTCAAGGTTTGTTCAAGGTTGGTTTGGGGTACAACATCAACACTCGTAGCTGGATTTGGGTTGGGGGTGTGCTCGGCCAATTTGCGCTGATCGATCTTGCCGTTGGGCGTTAGTGGCATGCTTGGCAACACCACGAAGGCACTAGGCACGGCAAATGCTGGCAGTTTTTGCTTGGCATAGGCTTGTAAATCTGCCGCTAAATCGTAGCTTGCTGGTGCTTGGCTGGTTCCTGCGGCGATTTGCAATTCGCTGAGAGCATTGCTGCTGGTGCTATTTGCCACAACATAGGCAATCAGCCGCGCCGTGCTGCTAGCGTGATCGTGCACCAACACCACACTTTGCTCGACTGCTGGGTGAGCATTCAGCAGGCTACTAATTTCGCCTAGCTCGATCCGATGGCCGCGTAATTTGATCTGCTGATCGATCCGCCCAACAAATTCAATTTGGCCATCAACCCGATAGCGGCCTAAATCGCCAGTGCGATACAAACGTTGGCCTGGAGTTGAGCTAAATTGGTTGGGAATAAAGCGCTCGGCGGTCAGAGCGGGCCGTTTCAGATAGCCACGGGCTACACCAACCCCGCCAACATAGATTTCGCCAATCACGCCAACGGGCACGATCTGCTGCTGTTGATCGAGCAAATAGACTTGTAAATTGGCTAGTGGTCGGCCAATCGGTGGCGTACCTGCCAGATTTGGCTCAAGCCGAGTCAGGCTCGCGCAAACTGTGGTTTCACTTGGCCCATAGGCGTTGATTAAATTGCGCTCAACTGCCCAGCGTTGCACAACCTCATTGCTCGAAGCCTCGCCAGCAGCAATTACTGTGGTCAAACTGGGAGCTTGATCCGCTGAAAGCACTGCTAATAATGATGGTGGCAAGGTCGCTACCGTAATGTTGTGTTGGCGAATCAATGCTAGCACATCGGTTCCGGCGGCTAGGCCACCTGCTGGCATGAGCACCAAACTTGCGCCTGAAGCCAACGCCATGCCAATCTCGGAGATCGCCGCATCGAAACTGAACGAAGCAAATTGCAACACCCGACTTGCTGAGGTTACCCCAAAGCCGGCAATTTGGGCTGTTACCAAGTTGGTTAAGCCTTGCTGGCTAGCCATCACGCCTTTGGGCTGGCCAGTTGAGCCAGAGGTATAGACGATATAGGCTAAGTTGGCGGGCTGAACAGCACTGACAAGATTTTGGCTTGGCTCATTGCCATCGCAAATCTTCGCCAGATCAAGCACGGTTAAATCAGCCTGCTTGAGTTGTTGTACTTTTTCAAGCAAATGGCTTTGGGTCAAAACTAGTGCTGCTTGCGAATCGTTGAGCATCCAAGCCAAACGCTCGTTGGGGTAAGCTGGATCAAGCGGGATATACGCGCCGCCGGATTTGAGCGTGGCCAATAACGCAACCACCATCGCAATTGAGCGATCGCAACAGATGCCAACCAAGCTTTCGGGGCCAACACCTTGGGCTTGCAACCGATAGGCCAATTGATTGGCACGGCGATTAAGTTCGTGATAGCTGAGCACCTGATCTTCGCCAATCAGGGCAGTTGCTTCAGGTGTTTTGGCAACTTGAGCCTCAAATAGTTGGGCAAATGTAAGCTGCTCAGGGTAGGTTTGGCTGGTGTTGTTCCAAGTTTTGATGATTTGGGTTTGCTCAGCCGCCGTGAGCATTGCCAATTGTGAAAGTTTGGTTTGCGGTTGTTGATTGATGCTGCTGAGCAATGTGACATAATGTTGACTCATGCGGTCGATCGTGCTGGCATCAAACAGATCAACATTGTATTCAATTGTTGCGCGTAAACCCTGCTCAAACTCAAACATCGACAGTGTGAGATCGAATTTTGAAGGGCTAGCCACATCTTCCAAAATATCGAAGGCTGAATGCTGACCGCCGATCGAAACATTTTGCAGCACAAACAACACCTGAAAGAGCGCTGAACGGCTCAGATCGCGAGTTGGTTGCAGGGCATCGACCAACATTTCAAACGGCAAGTCTTGGTGGGCGTAGGCTCCCAGCGCTACTGCACGCACATGCTCCAGCAAATCGAGGAAGCTTGGATCATCAGCACATTTGACTCGCAGCACCAAGGTATTGACGAAAAAGCCGATCAGATCTTCTAGCTCACGCCGATTGCGGTTGGCGATCGGTGAACCAACAATGATGTCGTTTTGGCCGCTGTAGCGATGGAGTAAGCTGACCCATGCGCCGAGCAACAGCATAAATAGAGTTGCTTGGTGCTGTTGGCTGAGCTGATTGAGTTGATTGGTTAGTTCGGTGCTGATCCAAAAGGTATGGCGACCGCCTTTGAAGGTTTGAATGGCTGGGCGTGGGCGATCGGTTGGCAAGGCCAGCACTGGCAATTCACCAGCAAGCTGGTTTTTCCAATAGCTGAGTTGTTGATTGAGAGTTGCACCTTGCAACCATTCGCGTTGCCAAGCAGCAAAATCGGCATATTGCAAGGCCAATGGCTCGAATTGCGGCAACGGCTGTTGATTTTCCAAGGCCGTAAAAATCGCCTCAAATTCTTGGATAAAGATCTTGACTGACCACGCATCAAAGGCAATGTGATGAATGATTAGCAATAAAAGATGCTCGTCGGGACTGATGCGTAGCAAATTGGCCCGAAACAGTTGATCATGACGCAAATCAAACGGGCGTTCAGTTTCAGCTTGCATAAATTGATGTACGGCGGCTTCACGCTCGCTTGGGGTTAATTCACGTAGATCAACAATCGGTAATTCGACGCTTTCCAAGGCCATAATTGATTGCTGGGGAAGGCCATCGACCATGCTGAAACTGGCACGTAATGGCTCATGGCGTTGGAAAATCGTGGTCAAACACTGGGTCAAAATGCTCGGCAATTCAGGGTAAACGCCGCGAATCAGAATTGGAATTGAAATGTTGTATAAAGCCGCGTTGGGCTGAAGTTGCTCGATCAGCCAGAGCCGTTGTTGAGCAAACGACAACGGATAGCTGTTTTGATCAAGCCTTGGCTGAATCTGTTGGGCGGCTTTATTGGCTTTGTCTTGAATTTTTTGCAAAAGTAAGGCCCGTTTGGCTGGCGAAAGTGCCGCTAAACGCTCAGAATAATCGCTCACAATCAAACCTCAACTACACACAAAACTACCTATGTATTCCCTCACCCCCTAGCCTCCTCTCCCGCCCGCGAGGCGAGTGGGAACCCTCTAGCATGATCTATTGGATCTCTCCTCGCCCGCCGCAGTGGGAGAGGGGTTGGGGGTGAGGGAACTTAACACCTACCCTTGTAAGTCGGGGGTGAGGGCTTTACCCTAATCCTGCTTCAAGTTCGGCTTCTGATAATCCCTCAAGCTCGGCTAAGAGTGCATCCATCTCGGCTGAATCGATTTGTTCAAGTTGCAGCTCGGCGATGCAGTTGGCAAGTTCGGCGATGGTTGGCGCGGCGAAGAGTTGATACAACCGTACTTCAAGGTTAAAGCCGTCGCGCAAACGTGAAACAAGCTGGGTTGCCAGCAGCGAATGGCCGCCCAAGGCAAAAAAGTTGTCGTGAATGCCGATCTTGGGCTTGCCGAGAATCTCTTGCCAAATGCTGACCAACTGTTCTTCGATGATATTGGTTGGTTGATCGAGCGCGGTTTGTTGGTTGGTGGCATCGAGTTGGCCTAAAGCAGCCAGATCGATTGCGCCGCTACTGGTGCGTGGCAATTCTGCAACGCGATACCATTCAAGCGTGGCCGAGCCAAAATAGCTATTGGCAAGTTGGCGATAGCGATCGTGGCTGAGCGGGCCATGCTGATGGGTTGTATAAAGATTGATGCGTTGTTGCAAGGGCTGGCTGACTGCCAGATGTTGGCGCAGCGCTGGGCTATCAGCATTTAAGCCAATCATTAACAGTGGATATTGGTTTTGGCTGATGCCCGCCAAGAGCGATTGCAAACCCTGTTGCAAACCAATTACGTTGTAGCCGCGCTCGGCAGAAAGGCTGCGAATTTGCTGCGGATTATTGAGACTCATCCCAATATTGTCCCATTGCGTCCAATTTAAACAGAGCGCTTTGGGATGCGAGGTTTGGCGTTGATGCAGCATAAAGCTATCGAGAAAACTATTGGCTGCCGAGTAGGCACTAAATGTTGCTCCGCCAAAAAAGCTATTAATCGACGACATTGCCACAATTGGCAGTTCTGGGCGCTGGCTCAAGGCTCGTTGCAAGGCCCACGTGCCATAGACTTTGGGCGCGAACATCATTTCAAAGGTGGCGAGGCTTTCGTTGGTAATCCAGTGATGATCCATCACTGTCCAGTGATAAGCCAAATTGCCAGCCCCAGCAAAGTGGAAAACTCCGGCCAATGGTTGATTCCAGCGCTGTTCTGCATCATTAATTAAGCGAGCCAATTGAGCTGAATCGGTGATATCCACCGCTTGGTAATGCACATCGTTGCTAATATCGATTAGATCTTTATAAGCACGTAAGCGTTTGCTCAGGCTGCTATCGGTGCCCAAATGCTTGGCCCAATCGCTGCCCAATGGCAATTCAGTTGAGCCTGTGATCAGCAAACGAGCATTGTAGTTTTGCAGCAACCAGCGAGCAAATTGGCTGCCAATGCCGCCTAAGCCGCCAGTCACCAAATACAGGCCACCTTTGACCAGCGGCGATTCGACTGGGCTTGATTGGGCCATTTCGGCTTCAACTAACTGTGGAACGAGTCGTTGACCTGCCCGATAGGCCACCTCGGCGCTGGGCTTCGGTTGGGCTAGTTCATAGTAAATTTGTTGGCTGTTGGTGGTTGCACTTGCTGCATCAAGGTCAACATGCTGGCAGCTGAGCCAATCAATTTCTAAGGGCATGGTTTTGAGCAAACCATGAATTGGAGCCGCCGCATAAATCACCTGATCGCTTTGGTTAATCGCATGACTGCGTTGTGAAACCACGGTTAAGCTGGCTTGACTGAGCTTTTGCTTGGCCAAGGCTTGGGTCAGGAACAAAAGACTATAGGTTCCACGATATTGGGCGGCGGCCAAATCGCCAACGTGCTCAATCTCGCTTGGTAGATCACAGCTATACAAGTGAACATAATCGTGAATATTGGTGGCTGCAAGAGTGGCAGCGATCTGATGGTAATGCTCAGGATCGTGCAAATTAATCGTGTAGTGTTGACCCTGCTGGCTGAATGTTTCGCCAGCGCTGATCAAGACCCAATCGCGATGGTGCTGTTCAAGCACATCAATCAACTCACGCGCTAGCGTGGTATCGTCGCTGAAAATTGCATAGCTTGGCTTGAGCAAGGCCGAATTATGGCGCTTGCTGACAGGTTGCCATTGCTTGCTAAAGAACCAGCGTGGCAAGGTTTGCTGGTTGGCTAGGGCTAAATCGATTGGCTTGGTGATGCTGCTAAATTCGCCATTGATAAAGCGCTGGCTCAATTGCGAACGCTGAATCTTGCCAATTGCTGTTTTGGGAATATCGCTCTTAGCAACTGGCAGCACATAGCTGGGGTTGATGCCAATTTTTTGCACGACAACTTCGCGAATCTGGTTAATTTGGGCTAGCTGTTGATCAAATTCAGCCGATTTTGAAACGTAAAAAATGACCAGCGACTCCGTGCCGCCTGTATGTTTGCTTGGCACGCTACAAGCCGCCGTGTAGGAAACTTCCACGCCTTCGATTGTTTCAACCAAGGCTTCGATTTCGTGGTTGTGATAATTGATGCCATTGATGATGATTACATCTTTTTCACGGCCAGCAATTGTCAAACGCCCTTGGTGCAAAAAAGCCAAATCGCCAGTCGTAAACCAACCATCGTCGGTAAAGACTTCGCGGTTAAGCTCAGGGTTGCGGTAGTAGCCAGCGGTGATCGTCGGGCCTTGAATTTGCAAACGGCCAATCAGATCTTCGCTGAGCAATTGATTGTTGGTGTTGACAATTCGTAGTGAAACCCCCGGCAATGGTGCGCCAACTTCGACGAATGCTACACCAATGCTATCGGCGCTGGCTGGCTGAATCACCCCGGTTAATGAGGCTTGGTCGAGTTCGTGAAAGCCTGTGGTTGCCCCAAGCACCAGTTGATCGGATGAGCTGATGCCCGATGAGGTTTCGGACATGCCATAAGCGGGGTGCATAGCCGTTGCGGGCAGGCCATGGGCTTGCAACAAACCAAGAAAATTCAAGGCAGTTTGTTTATTGATGCCCTCGCCACCATTCAAAATAAAACGCAACGAGCTAAGATTGCGGCGGCGACTATTGACCCGTTCGTGCTGATCGTTGATTAAGGCATAGGCAAAGTTAGGAGACCAAGTAATTGTGGCGCGATACTGCTCAAGCAAATCTAGCCAACGCACTGGATCTTCCAGAATATAGTCGGTTTTGGCCTGAATTTGGCGGCAGCCCAAGCACACATCGTGAACGTGGAACATCACAATCCCACCAACATGATCAAGCGGCATCCAATTTAATGAAACATCATTATGATCAAAACGATTGTGTTGAGCGCTAGCCTTGGAGCGGCTAATAATATTGTGATGGCTTAATTCGACCCCTTTGGGAAGGCCAGTGCTGCCCGATGTAAACAACAACAAGGCCGAATCCTGCGGCGCGAGGTGCTGATGCTGCTGATCAGGCTGATGTTGGCGCAACTGTTCGGTGATCTGAATCGCTGGTTTTACCACGCCCAAGCCATTAAAAATGCGCTGAAGCAGGCTGAAGCTGGCTTGTTCACTAACGATCAGTGGTTGCTCCAAGGTTTGCCACGTGTTATAGAGCTTGCTCACCGCGGGGTTATTGGGATCGCTGCTGTTGGGCAAGGCCAAGGGAACCGCCGTAAAACCACCAAGCATACAAGCCCAAAATGCCACCACAAATGGCTCGTTATGGGCAAATTGCAGCACAACATGTTGGCCATGCTTCAAACCTGCCGCCCGTAAACCAGCCAAAACCGCCTCAGCATCGGCCAATAGCGCGGCATACGATTGAAACAACGCTTTGCCATCGGCTTCGATATAGCTAATGCCATGTTCAGGGTAGTGTTTGGCGGCGAGCACTAAGGCCTCAGCTAAGGTCAACGGCGCTTGTTCCGCCTTGATCAACGGTGGGCCAACTGCCAACGCTGGCTTGGCCTGAGTTGACAACATTTCAACTGGTTGCTCGCTGATCGTGCGTTGCGATGTACCAAAATTGCTAGTTTCGACCATTGGCACAAGATCGTCGATGTGCAGCGGGCTTGAAACTGGCAAGATCGGCTGAGCGACCACCGCTAGCTCTGCGCCATTAGCTGCTTGTTGCAGTTGAGCCTGCAAATCGGCAATTTGGCGGTTATCGAGCAGGTTAGTTTGGGCCAATTGTTGACGATCAAGCTGACCATCGGCGGTGCGCGGTAGCTGATCAACCTGAATCAAGCCGAGGTTTGCGAGTTGGCAGTCAAGCTGATCTTCAAGGTAATTCAGGATCTCGCTTGGCTCAACGCGCTGTTTGGCGACCACAAAGCCCGTTAATTGCTCGGTGTTGCTCAGGGTTATGCGCCGCACGATACAACATTCAACAATTGCCGGATGCTGTTCGAGCAGACGTTCTACTTCTTGGAGCAAGATTGGGGTGGCAGCCAGTTCGATCGTTGAATCAAGGCTACCGCTGATGCTCAGCCGCCCATCATCTTGCCAACGGGCCAGATAGCGCGTTTGGTAGAGTTGAGTGTCGGCAGCAAATGGGCTGGCGATAAAACGCTCGGCATTCAATTGAGCCTGCTCAAAGCCTGCAAAAACCCCTGCTCCAGCCACATATAACTCACCAGTTAAGCCGATTGGCGCGAGTTGTTTGTGTTGGTCAAGAATCAAAGCTTGGGTATGTGGTACCGGCTTGCCGCTATGAATTTGGCTTGCTGTTTGGGTTTGAGTGTTGGCTCCAACCACCGTCAGCAATTGAAAGGCTGGGAACCCATAGTAGTTGTGCCAAGCGGTTTGTTGCTGTTTGAGTTGTTGTTTGAGCGCTTCGCCATCGAGCAAGCCTTCGCCGCTACTCAAAATATGGCGCACTTTGGGCAATGCTGACTGTTGCGCGAACAGTTGGCCCAACGTTGCAAGCGTCAGCATCAAGGTTTGCGCTTGTTCATCAAGATCGTGATCGAGCGTTTCAAGTGTGCTAAATCGCAGCGTGCCGCCACTAGCAAGGGTTGCCAAACTCGCAAAGGCGCTAAAATCGTTGAATTCCTCGCCGAGCCACAGGCTTTGTTGGAAACTAACTTTGGCTTTGCTCAGATTAAAATCGATAAAACTCAGCAGATTGGTTTGGCTGAGTTGGCCTGCTTCAATCAACCCACTCGGATTCGAGGCCAAACTCAAGCCGATCAAGCTTTCGGCAGTTGCTGAATGAGGAGTGATTTCCGCTAATTCGCTATTAGCAAGTTGCTCAAATTCGATATAGTTAGCAGCTAAATTGTTGCTAGCGGCTGAGCCAACCAGCACAAATTGTTGGCGGGCCAAGACCTGTTGCAGCCGAAGCTTGGCTAAATTAGGGCTAAGCAAAGCATAGCGTGCACCCAACAGCAATGTGGCCAAAATGGTGCTACAAACATCTATTGGGTTGGTTAGCTGAATTGCGACATTGGTATTGACCCCAACCTGCTGATTGGCTAGGCCGCTGGCAATGCGTTGGGCATGCTCAGCCAGCTCGTGATACGAAACTACTTGGTCGTGATAACGCAGCGCCGCCTGGCTCGATCGTTGTTCAACAGCAGTTGCAAAACGTCGCTGGATACTCTGAAAATCCATTTCCATTTCACCCTTTGCACACGTAACCAAGGGTCGGCCTGAACCAGCCCTTGATCGACGTAGATCTAGAACAAATCGTAGTCGTCGTCGCTTCCTTGCGACCAGCCGCCGAGTAGCCGTTCTTTTTCTGCCGAACTGACCAACGAAACTTGGCTGATGCGTTGTTGTGGATCGGTGGTCATGCTGGTGAGCAATTGTTGTAACTGCTCGACCATGCGGCCAATCGTGGTGGGTTTAAACAGGTCGGTGTTGTATTCAATCCAAGCGTCGATGCTTGAGCCGTTGTCGTAGAGCACCAAACTTAGCTCAAACTTAGCCGAGTTGGTTTCAACGCTGCGCGGCGCAATCTGCACCTCGGCCAAATCGAGGTTGCTGCTCTGTGAGGCGTTTTGCAGCACCAACATAGCTTGGAAAATTGGTGAGCGATTGGCTTGTCGTTCAGGCAAAAGCTCGCTGACCAACAAATCGAACGGTAAATCTTGGTGGCTATAGCCATTTAGGGCGGTTTCGCGAATCCGTTGCACCACTTGTTGAAGCGTTGGATCGCCAGTTAAATCGGCGCGAATGGCCAGGGTATTCGCAAAGAACCCGATGATGCCCTCTAGCTCTTGGCGGTTGCGGTTGGCGATTGGCGTGCCGATAACAATATCAGTTTGATTGCTATAACGATTGAGCAAAATCGCCCATGCTGCCATCAGCAACATAAACATGGTTGCTTCGTTATCTCGCGCCAATTGATTAAGTTTGCGATACAGTTCTGGCTCGATGCTCAGCATTTCGTGTGCGCCATTGAAACTTTGTACGCTAGGCCGTGGGTAATCCAGCGGCATTTCGAGCAATGGTAATTTGCCACTCAATTGCTGTTTCCAGTAATTCAATTGGTTTTGTAAAACTTCGCCTTGCAACCATTGACGTTGCCAAGCGGCAAAATCAGGGTATTGCAAAGCTAGCTCGGGCAATGGCGAGGCTTGATTGTTGGCAAAGGCCTGGTAGAGCTTGGTCATTTCATCAAACAAAATGCCCTGCGACCAATCATCAAAGGCAATATGATGAATGCTTAGGCCGAGCACATGCTTGGTTGGAGCTAGTTTGAGCAAGCGCCCGCGCAACAGTTGATCGCGATCAAGCTGGAAGGGTTGATTAATCTCCTGCTCCAATAATTGGTTGATCGCTGTTTCTTGGGCTGCCTCAGCTAAATCACTGAGATCATGAATTGGCAATTGAATTGGCTGAGCTGCTTGGACTTGCTGAAGCGTTTGGCCTTCGTGGCTCACAAACAGGGTGCGCAAGCCATGATGGCGCTGCACAATCTCGCTCAAGGTGCGTTCTAAAGCGGCAACTTGCAAGGGGCCAGTAATTTCTAAGGCCACAGGGACAGTATAAAAACTGCTGGTTGGATCGATTTGAGCCAAGAACCAAATGCGCTGTTGGGCATAGGAAAGTGGCAAACGTGCCTGCGGATCAGCTTTGTGAATCGCGATAATTGGCGTTTGCTCTGGTTTTTGGTTGGCCTGCTCGATAACGCTGGCTAAGCCCTTGATGGTTGGGTTGAGGAAGAAATCGCGCAAGTTGAGGCTAACATTAAACACCTCGCGCACCCGTGAAATAACTTGGGTTGCCAACAATGAGTGCCCACCCAAATCAAAGAAATTATCCTGAATGCCAACTTGGGTTACTCCCAGCAAATTGCTCCAAATCGCGATCAACGATTGCTCGGTAACACTGGTTGGAGCCGCGATCGGTTGGCTGCGCTCAAGTTGTTTGGTCTGTTGTTGGCTGGGCAAAGCGCGATAATCGATTTTGCCGTTGGCAGTCAGCGGAATACGCTCAAGCATAATGAATGAGGTTGGCACCATATATTCTGGCAGGCGTTGCTTGAGAAATGTGCGCAATTGGCTAAAGCGTGGCACTTGATTAGGCTGGGTTACCAAATAGGCCACCAAGCGCTGATCATCGGCTGAGATTGTATTGACCGCCACAATCGCATCGGTGATCGCGGGGTGGCTCATCAGGGTGGCCTGAATTTCGCCTAGCTCAATTCGGAAGCCGCGAATTTTGACTTGGTTGTCACGCCGCCCCAGATATTCGATCTCATTATTAGCCAAGCGCCGCACTAAATCGCCAGTTTTATAGAGGCGGCCTGTTTCAGCAAAGGGATGCTTGATAAAGCGCTCGTTGGTTAGTTCGGGTCGATTCCAATAGCCGCGAGCCAAGCCCGCGCCGCCCACATATAGTTCGCCAGTAATTCCCAATGGCACTGGCAAACAATGATCATCAAGCACATACAGATCCAAATCGGGAATTGCCGTGCCAATCGGGCTGCTTTGGGGATTTTCAACATCGTGCATGCTCAGCGGTCGGTAGGTCACATGGACGGTGGTTTCAGTAATGCCATACATATTGACTAACTGCGGGCGTAGATCGCCATGGCGCTCGAACCATGGTTGCAATGCCCCAACGTTCAGTGCTTCGCCACCGAAGATGACATAACGCAAGGCTAGGCGCGATGGCAAGTCATGTTCAGCATCGCTGATGATCAATTGGCGGAAGGCCGAGGGCGTTTGGTTGAGCACCGTCACGCCTTCATCAACCAGCAATTGATAGAAGCCAGCGGGGTTGCGGGTGGTCATAAATGGCACGACGACCACGCGACCACCATACAGCAAGGCTCCCCAAATTTCCCAAACTGAGAAATCGAAGGCGAACGAATGGAACAAACTCCAGACATCGTGGTTGTTGAAGTTGAACCATGCTTCGGTTGAACTAAACAGTCGCGCCACGTTGCGATGGGTGATCAATGCACCTTTGGGCGTGCCAGTCGAGCCTGAGGTGTAAATCATATAGGCCAAGTCATCGAGCTGGGCGCTAGCTGGCAGATTACTGGTTGGCTGATTGCTCAGCGCTGAATCGACGGCATCAAGCACAATCAATTGCAACCCAGCTTGGGGTAATTTGTTGACACAACGAGCTTGGGTAACCACCAAGCCAACCTTGGCATCAGCCAACAACCAAACAATTCGCTCTTGAGGATGTGCAGGATCGATCGGCAGATATGCGCCGCCAGCCTTGAGAATTGCCAAAATTCCAATGATTGTATCGAGCGATGGCTCAACACATAGCCCAACCAAGGTATCTGGGCCAACGTCGAGCGTTTTGAGTTGATGGGCCAGTTGGTTGGCGCGGCTATTTAGCTCGGCGTAGCTTAGTTGGCTTTGCTCAAAGCGTACCGCAATCGCTTGCGGATTGGCCTGCACCTGCTGCTCAAAGCGTTGGTGCAAGGGCAACAAGTTTGCTTCGAGCGCTGTTGGCGTTGGCAACAATTGGGCTAGCTCAGCCTTGCCCAACATGGGTAAGCGCGAAAGCTCCAAATCGGGCGAAGCAAGCACTGCTTCGAGTAAATTTTGGTAATGTTGGGCCAAGCGTTCAATCGTCGCTGGATCAAACAGATCAGTTTTATACTCGAAATTGAGCTTGATTTGCTGATCAAGCGAGACGGCTTCAAGGCTAAGGGCAAACTTGGCCGTACCAGTTTCAATTGGCAATGGCTCAACCGAAAGCTCAGGCATTTGAAAACTATTGACCGTATCGCGCTGAAACACAAACAAGCTTTGAAAAATTGGCGTATGTGCCAAATTACGATCAGGCTGCAAAGCCTCGACCAATTGCTCAAATGGCAAATCTTGATGCTCTTGCGCTGCCAAATTCGCCGCTCGCACTTGATCCAAAAAGCTGCGGAAACTGAGGTCGCCAGCGGCTTTGGTGCGAATCACCAAGGTATTGACGAAATAGCCGATTAAGGCTTGCAAATCGTTGTAATGGCGATTGGCGATCGGCATGCCGACCAGCAAATCGGTTTGGTTGGTGTAACGAAAGAGCAGGGTTTTCCAGATGGTGAGCAAAATAATGTTGAGTGTATAGCCCTCGCTGCGACTCCAATTGACCAATCGTTCAACCAAATCGGCACTCAATTGCACCCGATAATGTGCGCCACGCGACGATTCAACTGGTGGATAAGGCCGATCAGTCGGTAATTGCAGAATTGGCAATTCGCCAGCGAGTTGTTCTTTCCAATATTGCAGTTGCTGCTCCAACACCTTACCTTGTAGCCAATTGCGTTGCCAAACCGCATAATCGGCGTATTGAATTGGCAAGGCTGGCAAGCTGCTTGGCTCGCCAGCATAGGCCGCATTCAGCAAATGATTCAATTCGGAGATGATCACTCCAGCTGACCAGCCGTCAAAAACACTATGATGCACACTGACCAATTTGATATATTCGTGATCGCGGATGTGCAGCAACAGCACGCGCAATAATGGCCCAGTTTGCAAATCAAACGGCAGCTGGGTTTCGGCTTGAATCTGCGCTTGGATGGCGGTATCGCGCTCAGTTTCGGCCAGATCGCGTAAATCGACCACGCTAAACCCTGGCTTAAGCTCAGCATGGATCTGCTGATGGGGCACTGTATCAACCAGCAAAAAGGTCGTGCGCAACACCTCATGGCGCTGGGCAATGGTGTTGAAGCCTGCTTGCAAGGCGGCAATATCAAGCTTGCCACGGTAGCGCACCCCATAAACGATGTTATACAGCGGGCTGGTTGGGTCCCACTGATACAACACCCATTGGCGCTCTTGGGCAAACGATAACGGCAGCGTATTGGTTGTCCGTGGTTGGGCAACCAAGGCTGGTGGCTCGTTGGCTGCTTGTTGCAGTCGGCGAATCAACAGCGCTTGTTTTTCTGGTGGTAATGCAGCAATTTTTGCAGCAAAATCAGTCATGTGAAATCTCCATACCTCACCCAACCAGACGAGATTTAGCCTCATCAGTGGAGAGTTGTTCTAATTCAGCAAGTATTTGAGCGATCTGGTCGTGATCGCTTTGCTGTACTTGTTCAAGTAGCACCTGAAGCGCATCATCGCGGGTTTCAGGCGATGCAAACATCTCCGATGATAGTTCTAGGGATAGTTGTTGATTGACATTGGCAACAATTTCATCAATGCTGGGACCCTGAATCAGATAGGCAACCGACAAGGTTACGCCAAGATTTTGGCTAATACTGGTTTTGAGTTCAATTGCCATAATCGAGTCGAGGCCGAGGGTATGGAGTGCTAGTTGGCTGTCCAGTTTTGATGGATCAAGCTGCATAACCTTGGCAATCAATTGTTTGAGTTGTTGAGTTATCAACGCTTGACGTTCGCTGGGCTGGGTCTGTAAAACCCGTTGGCGAAATTCATGCTCTTGGGTTAAATTGCTGGCTGTTTGAGCAATGGTGGTTGACGGCGCAAGTGCCGCAAAGAAGGGTAGGGTTGCGACAACCTGATTATTTTTGAGCCACGTTGCCCAATCGATCTCAGCAATCGTCGTCTGAATTGCTTGATCGTTGATCAGCTGCTCCATTGCAACTAAGGCTTGTTGGGGTTGCAGTAGTTGCACGCCATGGGCTTCAAAAAGTTGTGGATTAAGTTTGGCGGCCATTCCCACCTCGGCCCATGGCCCCCAATTAATGCTTAGCCCAACCAAGCCTTGGCTGCGACGATAGGCTGCCAGGCTATCCATAAAGCTGTTGGCGGCGGCATAATGCGCTTGGCCAACCGAGCCAATGCTGGCCGCCAGCGATGAACAGAAGATCATAAAATCAAGTGGTTCTTGGCTGAAAACTTCGTGCAAGGCCCATGCGCCAGCAACTTTGGGCGCAAAAACGCTGGTCAGGGCACTTGGCTGCATGCGATAGAGCATTTGATCATCAAGCACACCCGCAGCATGCACAATCCCACGAATGGCAAGGCCAGTTTCGGCGCGATATTGCTGCAAAAATTCGGCCAAGGCCGCCTGATCGGCTACGTTGATTGCGGCATACCGCAGGTTCGCCCCAGCTTGTTCGAGTTGGCTGAGTGCATTCACAAGTTGCGATTGCTGCTCGGATACAGCGTTATGGCTTGGTTGCAAAGGTCGGCGACCAAGAATAATCAAGTTGCTCGCACCCTTGGCCAGCATCCAATGGGCAATCTCCAAGCCCAAACCACCGCTACCACCAGTAATCAGATAGGCCGCTTGATTGCTCAACTTGAGCGTGGTTGACTTGGTGATTGGGCGTTGTTGCAAGCGAGCTACCAACTGCTGTTGATTGCGCAAGGCCTGTTGATGCTCGTTGGCGCGTTGCAACAGTGTCTTGGCCAGTTGGCTTGCTTCGTTGCTTTCAGCCATTGGTGCAAGGTCGATCAAGCTTGGCGCTAGTTCGGGGTGTTCTAAGGCGGCGCTGCGCACCATTCCCCAAAGCGGTGCTTGTGCCAGATTAATAACTTCGTGATCGAGCACGGCCTGTGCTCCGCGCGTGACACACCACAAGCGTGGCGTGGCGCTGCCTGAATCGCTGAGTGTTTGCAGCAGGGTTAACATTGCCAAGCTTTGCTGGGTTGCGCTTGTGACTGGCGCGTGATCATTGCTAGCGGCCAGTGGCCATAAACAAACGATTTGTTGATAATTGGCTTGTAACTGGGTTTTGAGCCAATCGCCTAAGCCATTGGCTTCGATTGATTGTTCGAGGCAATCGACCTGCTGGCCATGGGCTGCCAAGCTGTTGCTCAACTGTTTGGCGAATTGATCGTGGGTATTGGCCAAAATTAGCCAACGTTCAGCGGGATGCTCAATAGTTTGGATTTCGATCGGTTGCCAGCGATAGTCATACAACGCTTGTTGGGGTTGGTTGGCATTCCGCGCGGCAGCCACTTGGAATAACTTCAAGCCAGCGATTTCTACCACAACTCGCCCTTGGGCATCAGCAATCACCAAATCTGCTTCATACATCAGGGTTTCATCAGCAGGAGCCGAGCGCAACGCCGCATGACACCAAGCTTCGGCGGGAATTCGATCAAGCACATTCAAGCGCTCAAGCGCAATTGGCAAGTAGGTTTGATCGTTGGTGTGTTGGGCAAGCATCACCGCAACGAGCTGGAAAGTGGCATCAAGCAAGGCCGGATGCAGCTGATCGTGCTGGGCAAGTTGGCCGATTGCTGGTGCTAATTGCAATTGGGCCAAGGCCTCAGCCTCGCCGCGCCAAATTTGGCTGAGCGATTGAAACGCTGGGCCATACACCAATTGTACTGCTTGCATGCGAGCATAATGTTCACTCACTGCGATGCTTTCGGTACAGCGGGCTTGCAATTCGTCGAGGGCAAGATAGGCTGAATGATTTACAGGTGTGGCATTATCAAGCGCATTGGCGGTTGCATGCAATTCCCAAGGGCTATCTGGCTCGGCGGCTTGGCTCAAAATTTGGAGATTAACGCCATTATCATCAGCGTTGCACACCAGTTGGACGGTGCGTTGGCCTTGGTTTGGCAAGATCAATGGCTGTTTGAACACCAAGTTATTGATTGTGACATGGTGTTGCCCTCGACTCCGCAGGGCGGAAACGATCATCTCAACATAGGCCGCGCCAGGCAACAACACCTGTTCTTGCACCACATGGTCGGCCAAATAAGCCGGATAGTTGGCGGCTAAATTGGTTTGCCAAAACTGACTTTGATTGACTGCTGAAGCGATCGAAAGACCCAGTAACGGGTGTTGAGCGCTGGTGGTAGCCTGAAGGTTGCCCGCTAAGAGCGCTGGCACAAACCCACCACGGGCCGACGTTTGATTGCTGCTTGCTGGCAAAAGCTGATCGAACCAGTAGCGTTCACGTTGCCAAGGATAGCTGGGCAAGGTGCTGCGCTGGCGTGGCTCGGGATAAACTTGCTGCCAATCGGGGCTATAACCAGCCACAAATAAGCGCCCAAGCGTCTCAAACAGTAAATCCAATTCAGCTTGATCGCGGCGTAACGAGCTAAACACTTGGGCTGACTGCTTGAAATGTTGGATGCTGCGCAACATCGATTCGCCCAAAACCGGGTGTGGGCTGACTTCCAAAAATGTGTCGTAGCCCTTGTCGAGCAAATTTTTGATCGCGTTGGCAAACAAGAATGGTTCACGCAGATTACGACCCCAATAGCCCTCGCTGTAGAGTGCTTGCTCGGCAAATGTGCCAGTCACGGTTGAAACCAAGGGAATTATAGGTGCTTGTGGTTTGAGCTGGGCCAAAGCGGCGTTTAATTCAGGAACTAGTGGCTTCATCTGTGGGCTATGAAAGGCAATATCAACCCCGCGCACCAAGCGAGCAAACACATCGTTATGCTGCAACGAGGCAACTAATTGCTCTAACGTGCTCGGATCGCCCGCCAAAATACACGAGGTTGGGCTATTGATGCCAGCAATTGCTACCTGTTGTTCGCGGCCAACCAACAGCAAGCGGGCTTGTTCGAAGGTCAATTCGACGGCGGCAGTTTTGCCTTTGCCCGCAACCTGCTTCATCAAACGGCTGCGATGATAAACCACTTGCACCGCTTCATCGAGCGTCAGCACGCCGCTAACATAGGCCGCAGCGACCTCGCCCAAACTATGCCCAACAATCGCCGCTGGGGTAATGCCCCATGATCGCCAAAGCGCTGCGAGACTGACTTGCAAGGCAAAAATCAGCGGTTGAGCACGATCAGTTTGGTTGATCTGCTCAGCAGCTTGATCATCGCGCAAGGCCTCGATCAACGACCAACTAGCGTAGTTACGAAAAGCTTGATCGCAGGCTTCGAGGGTTTGGCGGAAGATTGGTTGTTGGGCCAGCAGACCGCGACCCATGCCAACCCAATGCGATCCTTGCCCCGAAAATACCCAAACCAATTTGTGAGCTTGTGAACGATCTTGGGTGATCAAACCAGTGGCGGAGCGGCCTTCGGCGAAATCGTTGAGCTGTTCGCTTAGCAAAGCTGGGCTGGCTGCATATACGGCAATGCGATGATCAAGCTGGCTGCGCCCAACGCTAGCGCTATAGCAAATATTGGCAACTTCGCTGGGGCTGGCGGCGGCAATCTGGCTGGCATAACGGGCTGCAAGTTGCCGTAAAGCTGGCTCGCTTTGGGCTGATAATGGCAATAACAATGGCCAAGCATCGTTGCTGCTTGGGCTTTGGGTTTCGCGAATGGGAGCCGATTCGAGCACCACGTGGGCATTTGTACCCCCAAAACCAAAGCCACTAACCCCTGCCAAGAGCGAGCCACTAGCATTGGGCCATGGCCCACGTTGGGCTTGAACCTGCAAGCGGAGTTCTTCAAAGGGAATCATGGGATTGGGGGTTTCAAAGTGTAAACTTGCAGGCAAGAGCTGATGCTTCATTGCCAGGGCGACCTTAATCACCCCGGCAATCCCCGCCGCAGATTCACTGTGTCCGATATTGGTTTTGACCGAGCCAATCGCACAGGGTTGTTGGGCTGAGCGTCCGACTGCCAAAACTGCGCCAAGCGCTTGGGCCTCAATCACATCGCCAAGGCTTGTGCCCGTGCCATGAGCTTCAATGTATTGCACTGCTGCGGGGTTAACTCCAGCACGACGATAGGCTTCTTGCAGCACAACCTCTTGCGATTGACGGTTGGGTGCCATAATCCCGTTGGTACGGCCATCGCTATTGACGGCGCTGCCACGAATGACTGCATAAATTGGGTTGCCATCGGCCAAGGCTTTTTGCAAAGGCTTGAGAATTACAATGCCTGCGCCGTCGCTACGCACAATTCCATTGGCGCGAGCATCGAAGGTTTTGCAGCGGCCATCGGGCGATAAAGCTCCAGCTTTGGAGAAAAATAGATTGCCATCAGGCAACAAGCTGGCATTGACCCCGCCAGCAACCACCAGATCGGCTTCGCCCGTTTGCAATGCTTGGCAGGCCATATGAATTGCGACGAGTGATCCCGAGCAAGCTGTGTTGATGTTGATACTTGGGCCTTGCAAATTCAGCACATACGAAAGCCGATTGGCCAAAATGCTGTGGGCTGTACCTGGGCCAGTGTAGGCATCGATAATTTCGGGGTGGCTGAATAAAATTCGGCCATAATCTTCGCTGACTGAAGCAATAAAGACCCCAGTTTTGCTGCCAGCCAATGCTTGCGGCGATTGACCAGCATCTTCGAAGGCTTCCCATGTGCATTCCAACAACATGCGCTGTTGCGGATCAAGGTGAATGGCTTCGCGGGGCGAGATGCCAAAAAAGCCTGCATCGAAATAATCAGGCTGATCAACAAAGCCACCCCAACGGGTGTACATCGTGCCGGGCACACTGCGATCGGGGTTATACACGGCCTCTAAATTCCAGCGCTCGGCAGGAATTTCGGTAATTGCATCGCGACCATTAATCAGTAAATTCCAGTATTCGGCCAAATTGCGAGCACCAGGAAAGCGACAACTCATACCGATAATGGCAATTGCATCAGCATTTTGGTCGGAATCAGCCACGGTTGCGACTTCAGGCTGTTCAGTACCGATCAGCGCTGGAACCAACGTTGCAATGCTTGGATAATCCCAAAGCAATGTTGGTGAGAGCGAACGCCCCAGAAACTGCTCAAGCTTACTGATTAAACTAAGCGCTTGGATTGAATCGATTTGATAGTGCGCAAAAGGCAAGCGCACATCAATTTCATTCGAGGAAACGTTTAAATAGGTACAAAAGTGATTTACTAACCACTCAGTTAATATTTCTGCGGTTGTTTCGATTGTTTCAGGCTTGATGCTATCCGTTCCAGATGGTAGGTTGTTCATAGTCATCCTCTGTAATGTAGCATTGTGCGATAAGGTTTAATCGAAGTTGTGAGCATCTATATACTGGAAGTTACATCAGATTGAAATCGGTCTTTATATGTATTGAACTGTTAAACTTCCGCTACTTGCTAGAAGTATCAGAATTAATGTACCTAAGACGATCTGAATCTTATCTATTAAATAAGTAATTTATATTAGAATAAGATTCAGGTTTTATGGTAATAAATAGCTTAATGATGTTATAATTAAGTAAAATTGAATAAATTTACTCGATGTAAATTCTAAATAATTAATTTAGAACAATCTAGATTTATAAAACTGTATTGATCGGTATGATATTGAAGTTTCATGCTGATCAATAATCTAATGCTGTAAAGCTATTCGAGTAAATGTATATTATACAAACTATCCAAAAAAGTTTCCACGACTTATTGTGCAAACTATCTAAATTTAGCTGTAGCTATATACATTTACATCGTTAAATAAAAAGCCTGAGTATCTGTTATCTTGGTAAAGGTGTAGGATGAAATAAGAGGATTTACCTTGATTAAACAGGAGAGTTTGCTATTTATAATGAGCTGATTGTGAAGCCCTAAAATGTACTATTTTATTTGTTAAGTCGAGTTAACTTGAGGTTAAGAGATTAACACAAGCCTAGCTCGACCAACGATTTTTAGCACAATTGACTTACAACGCGCCTATTATAGTTAGACTTCATTAACATTGTCAAGGCAGATTAAAATATATCTAGGCATGCTTGTGATTTGATTGAGCATGTATATGCAGTAGATTTGGGGTTCTTGCATAATTTATTTTCTTAGGTTATTATCCACGCTGTGTGCGAAGATTCGTTAAATTTAAGCTTAATTTGTTGATGTATCGCCAGCAACATAAATCAGCCCTAAGACTCATTAATTTTGCGACTATTTGCCAGAAGTCATCCTAAAATCGATCATAAAACATCTTCCAAGTAGTTGCTGATCAATTAAGCTTTACATTGTACGATTTAATCAGTTATCGATTGATTTATCGGTCTATAGACTGATGTGCAATCGCCACGATTCGCCAAAGCTGCATCACAAAACAACATTTTTGCCCCAGCTTGGGTTGTGATCCCAAATCCTGTCCTTTGGTTTTGCCACTGGCAGATCAGCAATTTGATGACGTTAGTTGATTTAGCTAGCCAATCGATTGAGGAGTAGCAACAACAGCATGAACATATTTGATCGATTAAGCATGATTGGGTTGGGTTTGCAGGCCACCAAACAACTTTTTGCCCTCAGCGAACATGCAACCGTTGACGATAGCGCCCTAGAATCAACTGACGCTGCCGATTTGCTGCCAGTTGGTGCATTGTTGGTGCCAGTTACCGATAGTTTGGTCAAGGTGGCGGTGCTGTATGGGCTGAGTGGCCTGAGTGCGTTGATGAATGCCAACTCAAGCAAAGCCGAGACCAAAGCAGGCTGGGGTGCGTTTCAAAAATCGCAGCTTAACGCAGGCCAAGTTTGGCGAATTCTCAGCTATAGTTTGGTTCACCCGAGCTTCGCTGCGGCCCTTCGTGAAGGTGCTGCCGTCAGCATTTTGGGCACAGCAACCACCCGCTTCCAATCGTTTAGTCTCGCCTTTTCAGCAGTACGGCTGGGTATTTTTGTGCCACTGCTGGTGACCGCGCCCCAAGCTGACGACGATGCTGTGCTGACGAATATGTCTGGTTCTTCCTACTGTTTGTTGGGGGTCTTTTTGGCTTCGCTGGCAACCGATCGCCAGCGCTTGACCTTCCGCTCGCAACAAGATGTCTTGGCTGCAACTGCTTTGGGTGTGCTTTGCTCGCAGATGTTATCGGGGCTGTTGCAATCAAAAGGTTCTGCCCGCAAAGCTGGTTTGGCCTCGCTGGGCGCAGGAGTCATCAGCACCTTGATTATGCAGATCGTGCGACGAGTTAACGCTAATAAACCTGAATAGTCATAAATAATCCCAAAACCTAGTTTGGGAGACCAATAGGGTGCTCGCTAGGCAACGAAGCCGACGCTAGCGCCATGAATATGCTTGCGCCATCTGCTGCCGCATCTCACCCCTGGCGTACTATCAACCTGAAACACCAGGTTGCTCGGTGAACAATTGTTCTAACTGAACATAACGTTTGCCGCCAATTCCTCGTTCCATCATGCGGTCGAGGCTTCCAATGCTGAAAACGGTCTATCACACATGAACCTCAACGGAGCAGCTTGATGATTATTCTTGAAACCAAGGAATTGGCCAAAAGTTTTCGGGTGCGTGGACGCTTAGTCGAGGCCGTCAAAGGTGTAACGATGAATGTCCAAGCAGGCGAGATTTTTGGATTTCTCGGGCCGAATGGGGCCGGTAAAACGACCACGATGCGCATGTTAACGACCTTGCTCAAGCCAAGCAGTGGTCAGGCAACGATTGCTGGCATCGATCTGTTACAACATTCGCGCCAGGTTCGCGAAAAAATTGGCTATGTGAGCCAAGCTGGCGGCGCTGAGGGTGCTTGTAGCGCTCGCGAAAATTTGATTTTACAAGCCCGTTTTTATGGCATAACCCCTCACGATGCCAACGTTCGAGCCAACGAATTATTGGCAGCGCTTGATCTTGAACAGATTGCTGATCGCCCAAGTAGCAGCTACTCCGGGGGGCAACGCCGCCGCCTCGATTTGGCCTTGGGTATGGTGCATAAACCCAAATTGCTCTTGCTTGATGAGCCGACTGCTGCGCTTGATCCGCAAAGTCGGGCTTGGTTGTGGGCTGAGGTGCGCCGCCTGAATGCCGAGGGCACAACGATTTTTATGACCACCCACTACCTTGATGAGGCCGACGCACTCTGCCAACGCTTGGCGATTATTGATGATGGTCGGATTGTGGTTGAAGGTACACCCGATGCCCTCAAACGCCAGATCGTCGGTGATACGATCACCTTGGGCTTGCAATTTCAACCTGAAATCGGTCACACCGTTCAAGATCTGTTGCAACAGCAGAGCTATATCCATTCGCTGGAATATGCTGAGCAAACAATTCGCTTGGTGGTTGATCGCGGCTCCGAGGCCTTGCCATTAATTTTGCGGCTGATCGATGATGCCAATGTGCAAGTTCAAACCGTCGAACTTTCGCGCCCTTCGCTGGATGATGTTTTTCTTAAGCAAACTGGTCGTTCATTACGCGAGTCTGCCAACTAGCTCGAGGATATTCAATGCAATCGCTACGTGATACATGGCTGCTGTTTAAACATTATCTCACCATGACCATGCGCAACCCAGTAATGGTGATTGTCGGCCTTTTTCAACCAGTGGTGCAATTGTTATTATTTGCACCCTTGTTAGAGCCAATTGCTGGGACTGAGGGCTTTCCCGAAGGCGGCGCAATCGGAGTTTTTACCCCAGGTTTGCTGGTGATGTTGGGCATTACTGGCTCGTTGTTTGTGGTATTTGGCTTTATTGCCGAGTTACGGGCGGGCGTGCTTGAGCGCATGCGGGTTACGCCGCTGAGCCGTTTGGCGCTGGTGCTTGGACGTTTGCTGCGCGATGTCACGATGTTGCTGCTGCAAGCCTTGGTGCTGGTTGGCGTGGCATGGCTGATGGGCTTGCGGGCTGATCCTGCTGGCGTAGCACTTTCGCTGTTGATTGTGGTGCTGCTGGGCTTGTTGGTTTCTTCATGCTCATATGCGGTTGCGCTCATTTTGCAGGATGAAAACACAGTTGCCTCGTTGCTCAACTTTTTGATCTTGCCAATTTTGCTGCTTTCAGGCATTACCCTACCGCTCACTTTAGCGCCCGATTGGATTCGCAATGTCGCGGGAGTTAATCCATTTGCCTATGCTGTTGATGCCTCGCGGGCCTTGTTTATTGGCCAACTTGAGCATCCGGCGGTTTGGCAAGGCTTTGCAGTGATGGGCGTATTGTCGTTCTTGGGTGTTTTTTGGGCGGTGCGCTCCTTTCGTCAAGGCGTGGCCTAGTTGCGCTCCCTCACCCCCTAGCCCCCTCTCCCGCCCGCGAGGCGAGGGGGAACCATCAAACCAAACGCCCCTCGCCCACCGCAATGCGAGAAGGATTAGGATGAGGTATCTAACAACTGACCCCTACCGCCGTGGGAGAGGGTAAGGGAACTTAACAGCGATTTCACCATAACGGGGAGTATGATCGAATGGCGACGATTGTTATCAGTATGTTTCCCGAAGAAGGCCATCTTATTCCTAGTTTCAAGCTTGGCAAGAGCTTAAAAGCCCAAGGTCATCAGGTTTATTATTTAGCCTTGGCCGATTTTGAGGAGTATATTCGCAAGCAGGGTTTTGAATATTTGCCCTTGTTTGCTGAGGATTTTCCCAAGGGCTTTCGTGCTCAGCAAACCGAGCGAATTGCGAACACCCGTGGCCGAGCCTTTTTGAAAGAGGTTTCACAAACGGCGTTTTATCTCAAGTTGTTTCAAACTGTACATGAAGATCAAAATCCAATCAAGCGTAGTTTGTTGGAAATTGGGACAGATTTATGTCTTTTTGATGGATTTTTGGCCCCGCTGAGCCTTATGGCGCGGCATGCTGGGCTGGAAGTAATTAGTCTGAGTATTAATATTAATCTTCCGCAGGCCGCCAATTATCCGCCAGTTGTCACCAATATTGTGCCCGATAACACGCCTGCCTCGCTCTCTAAAGCTGGCATGGCTTGGAAATTTAGTGGGCTAGCAATCAAAATAACCAACCTTTTGATTGGCTACAATTTCCAGAAAAAGCTAACCGAACTGGCAACCCACTTTGGGTTTTCAGCCGATTTAGTTGTGCCAGCGGCCCTCTTTCCACGCTTGCGACCCCAACTTGAGATACCCGAACTCGTGCTTTGCCCGCAAGCCTTTGATTTTCCACGGCCAAGCGTTGAGCAAGGGATTTTCTACTGTGAGCCATCAATCGATCTTGATCGCCAAGAAGCGGCCTTTGATTGGTCGCAGATTGACCCCAACAAGCCGCTGATTTTTTGTACCTTGGGCAGCCAAAGCCATATCTACAAGCCAAGTCGGCGCTTTTTTCAAACCGTGATCGACACCATGCGCAGTCGCCCCGATTGGCAATTGATTATGGCGCTCGGCCAGAAATTTCAAGCCCATGAATTTGCCAATGTGCCAGCCAATGTGCAGTTGCTGCAATGGGCTTCGGTCGAGCAAATTTTGCCGCGCACCAGCGTGATGATTACCCATGGCGGGGTTGGCACGATTAAGGAATGTGTCTATTTCAACGTGCCAATGGTGGTTTTTCCAGGCAACCGTGATCAACCTGGCTATGCGGCGCGGGTTGTTTACCATGAGCTAGGTTTGATGGGTTCGATGGGGAAAGTTTCGGCCCAAGCGCTGGAAACCATGCTCAACCAAGTGATTCAAAATCCTAACTTTAAACAACGAGTTACGGCAATGGGCGAGGAATTTCGCGCCTTGGAAGCTGCTAGCCCAGCGCTGGAATTAATTCAAAGCAAATTACCGCATACCCGAACCGTTGCCTCGTAACCTTGCCCCTAGGCAGTGCCGCCTCTGGTGCTCAATTAAGGCTGATTCCTAGGTTATTTGTTTGCGATCAACTGAGGTGTTTGCTGATTGAGGTTGGCAGCGATGCCACTTCCAGCGATCACCCCGTAGGCTTTGCTTTGTGCCAATGTGCTGATATTGAAGGTTGGTCGGCCCAACCATGAATTGATAAGGAAAAGATACAGCAGATGAATATTGCCCAGCATATTGAAAAAGCGCGACTTCACAGCCCCAACAAGCTAGCGCTGATTTTTGAACATACCCACTATAGCTATCAAGAACTTGATCAACAAGCCAATCAAGTTGCTAATGGCCTAGCCCAACTTGGCATTCGGGTTGGTGAACGCGTCGCGCTTTTTTTGCCCAATATTCCTGAATTTATGGTTGGCTATCTTGGCATTATTAAACTCGGTGCAATTGCCGTTTCGTTGAATGTGCAACTTCAGCGCGACGAGATTAAATTTATTATCAACGATAGCCAAGCTACAGCGATGATCACCACGCCCGAATTAGCCCAACGTGTGCCAACTGCTGAATGCCCAAGCCTCAAGCATGTGCTCGTTACTGATTCAGCTGATGCATCGACAAGTTTAGCCAGATTAATTGAATCAGCGCCCAAGGAATATCAAGCTCGGGCTATGCAACCACATGATCCAGCTGCGATTGTTTATTCATCGGGTACGACTGGCTTTCCCAAAGGTGTAACCCTCTCGCATCATAATATTATCTCGAATATGCAGGCTAAAAATCGCTATTGTGATATGCGCTCAAGCGATAGCTTATTGCTGTGCGTACCACTTTTTCATTGTTTTGGCCAAAATGCGATTTTTAATAGTGCCCTGAATGCTGGAGCCACGATTGTATTACACCGCAGCTTTAATCTTGATTTAGTGTTGCGTTCAATTCAAACCGATCAGGTGACGATGTTTTTTGGTGTACCAACGATTTATCTGTTGTTATTGAATAAAACTGAGCCTGAGCAATTTCATGCTGTGCGCTATTTCTTCTCAGGAGCCGCAATTTTGCCCGTTGAAATTGCTCAACGTTGGTATGCGAAATATAAATTACCAATTCATGAAGGCTATGGCTTAACTGAAACCTCACCATTTGCTGCCTATAACCATATCTCCAACTATAAACTTGGCTCGGTTGGCGTACCAATTGAGCAAGTTGAGATAAAAATCGTCGATATTGAAACTGATGTTGAAGTATTGCCCGATGAGGTGGGGGAAATTATTATTCGTGGCCCAAACGTCATGTTGGGCTATTGGAATAACCCAACTGCAACCGCACAAGCAATTCGCAATGGCTGGTTTCATACTGGCGACCTTGGTAAAAAAGACCAAGCTGGTTATTTATTTATCGTTGATCGTTTGAAAGATATGATCAACGTGGCTGGGATTAAAGTGTATCCCGCTGAAGTCGAAAACGTCATCTATCAATTACCCGAGGTTGCTGAAGTGGCGGTCTATGGGGTTGCCGATGCGATTACTGGCGAACGAGTTGAAGCCCAAATCGTGTTTAAACCCAAGCAACAGCTACCAATTCAAGCAATTATCGCGTTCTGTCGCCAGCATATGGCGAGCTTTAAAGTGCCAACCGCCATCAAAGTCGTTGATTCAATTCCCAAAAACCCGACCGGCAAAGTGTTAAAGCGGCTCTTACGCAACGAGGCTGGAGCCTAAGTTCGAAAGGTTTAGGACATGTTAGAGCGACTATCGACAAATTCAACGTTGGAGAACCAAATGCGCCACCAAGTAACCCTAACAGGTGCAGGCCTAACCATTGAGGACGTTGTTCGCGTGGCTCGCCATCATCAACCTGTTGGGCTAACCGATAACCCCGAGATTTTGCAGCGAATTGAGGATTCGTGTGCTTACATTAACGATGCTGTCAAAGCTAGCAAGCCTGTGTATGGTGTAACAACTGGCTTTGGCGGTATGGCCGATGTGGTTATTTCGTCCGAGGAAGCTGCCGATTTGCAGAATAATGCCATTTGGTATCACAAAACTGGCGCTGGCAAATTGTTGCCCTTGGCCGATGTACGGGCGGCGATGTTGCTACGCGCCAATTCGCATATGCGCGGAGTTTCGGGCATTCGCTTGGAAATTATCCAACGCATGATGACGTTTTTGAATGCCAATGTCACGCCGCATGTGCGCGAGTTTGGCTCAATTGGGGCTAGCGGCGATCTTGTGCCATTAATCAGCATTACCGGAGCCTTGCTTGGCACAGATCCCGCCTTCCGCGTCGATTTTGATGGTGAGAATATTGATTGTCTTGAGGCTTTGGAACGGCTCAACTTGCCACGCTTGGAATTATTGCCCAAAGAAGGCTTGGCCATGATGAATGGCACATCGGTGATGACTGGGATTGCTTCGAATGTGCTGCATGATGCGCGGATTTTGCTGGGCTTGGCACTCAATATCCATGGGTTGATGATTCAAGGTTTGCAAGGCACCAATCAATCATTCCACCCGTTTATTCATCAGCATAAAGCCCATACTGGTCAAGTTTGGGCCGCCGACCATATGCTACAAATTTTAGAAGGCTCGGCGTTATCGCGCGATGAGCTTGATGGACGACATGAATATCGCGAAGGCGATTTGATTCAAGATCGCTATTCATTGCGCTGTTTACCGCAGTTTTTAGGGCCAATTATTGATGGCATGGCCTATATCACCCATCATTTGCGGGTCGAAATCAACTCGGCCAATGATAATCCTTTAATTAACACCGAAGCTGGCGCAAGCTATCATGGCGGCAATTTCCTTGGTCAATATATTGGCGTGGGCATGGATCAATTGCGCTATTACATGGGCTTGATGGCTAAACACCTTGATGTGCAAATTGCCTTGTTGGTTTCGCCACAGTTCAACAATGGCTTATCGGCCTCGTTGGTTGGCAACACCGACCGCAAGGTCAATATGGGCCTCAAAGGTTTGCAAATTTCGGGCAACTCGATTATGCCAATTTTGGGCTTTTTGGGTAACTCGTTGGCTGATCGGTTTCCAACGCATGCTGAGCAATTTAACCAAAATATCAATAGCCAAGGCTTTGGTTCGGCCAATTTGGCCCGCCAAACGATCGAAACCTTGCAACAATATATTGCGATTGCCTTGATTTTTGGGGTGCAAGCGGTCGATTTACGCACCTTCAAGCGCACTGGGCACTATAACGCAGTTGAAACGCTTTCGCCGATGACCGCCAAGCTCTACAGTGCGATGCGTGAAGTAGTGGGTAAGCCGATTTCGCACGAACGCCCCTACATTTGGAACGACAACGAGCAAGCTTTAGAACAACATATCAGCGCGATTGTCAGCGACATCACCAACGATGGAATTATTCCCCAGGCAATTCAAGAAACCTTAGATAGTTTGCGCTCAATTATTTTATTTGCCTAATATTCGCTTAAACAGCTGAATCAAGCAGTTGCGCCAATTTCTAGCCTGTTATGGCAGAAATTGGCGTAATCGGTTAATCGAGTCATTCAGCTACAAAAACTCCACAAATGTGCCCAAAAAAGCCGAGCTTTTTAGATTGTGTTTATATCCACCATCGCCGATACTAGCCTTGCTGTTACTTTGGCTGTGGAGGGTTTATGGGTTCTTTTGTCCGTGGATTGCTGGTTATGGTGAGTTTCGTGAGCCTGCTGGGTTTGATGTTGCCCGCCCAAGCAGCGAGCCTGCAAACCACCTTTGTGGTAACAACGGCGGATGATGATTTTATTGCCGATAATGGCACATGTTCGTTGCGCGAGGCGCTTTATGCCGCCAATACCAACCAAGCCTATGATGCATGCCCAGCTGGTGGGGCGAATGATACGATTCAGCTCGCGGCGGCAAACTATCGTTTAACCCGTACTGGCATGAATGATGAGACTGGTGTGCTTGGCGATTTGGATATTTTGAGCGATTTAACGATTACTGGGGTGAGTTCGGCCACCACGATCATTGATGGCATGGAAAGTGATCGTGTGTTGGATATCTACACCGCAACCGTTACCCTGAACAATCTACAAATTCGCAATGGTTTTGTGGATAACGATGATGAGCTTGGGCGCTATTACGGCCATGGCATTTTGCAACGCTATGGCAATCTGCAGATTCAATCGAGTTTGATTGAACGCAATGGCTTGCTGCGTTCGACGATGCTGGCAAACAATTATGGTGGTGGCATTGCTAGCCTGAATGGAACCCTCAGCATCGTCGATAGTACCATTCGGAGTAATGCTTTACGCTCATATGTTGATGGGTTTGATGAAGGTAGTGGTCATGGAGCCGGCTTATACATCAGTAGTCAAGCGGTTACTATTACCAATTCGCTTTTTGATAACAATCAGCGTGGTTTTGGGCCGGCGATTTATATGATCAAGGGCAATTTAAGTCTGCTGAATAGCGTGATTCAACGTTCATCCGATAGTCATCAAACCTCGGCTGCGATCAATGTGCTGGGTGGGCAGCTAAGGATAACGGGTGGTGGGTTGTTGAATAATACGCCACAGGGCTTGTCGCTGCGCGGAGCAAGTAGCGCCACGCTTGCTGATACCACCTTTGTTGGAAATGGCTCTAGTGATCCGAATGCCCGTGAATGCTCGCGTGGTGGAGCAATTTATAACGCGGCAACGCTTTCGATTATGCATAGTCGCTTTATTGGTAATTATGCTGATCTCGGCGGAGCACTCTATCAGCATGCTGGGAAGGCAACGCTGCTTGATAGTGAATGGGTTGAAAACCGTAGTAGTGGTGGTGTTCGGAATGATGAAGAGTGTTTTGGTTATGGTGGCGCAATCTACCAAAATTTAGGTGTGGTAACGCTTGACACCAGCACGATCGCCCATAATTACTCGTTTCATACTGGTAGCGGGATTGCCCAACTCCAAGCGACCGCCATAATGACAATTACCAATTCAACGATTGTTTCTAATACCAATCGCTACTATGAATATGATCCGGAATATCCAGATATGCGAACGGCGGGTCTCTATGCAACTGGCCGCATGAGCCTAGGCAATACAATTGTGGCCAATAACTATAATACAAGTGTAGCTGATGCCTATGATTGTATGGGCACGGTTCTGAGTCTTGGCCATAACCTGTTGGAGCATCCCCGCCCGCAAGCAATGTATCAATGTATCTTTCAAGCGCAAGCGAGTGATCAACTTAATCTTGACCCGATCCTCGATCAATTTGATTTTCATTCGGGCACAACTCGGAGTTATAGCCTTAATCCGCTAAGTCCAGCGATTGATGCTGGTGCTGATTGTGGCCCGTTTGATCAGCGCGGAATTCCCCGCCCACAAGATGGTGATGGCGATCTGCAAGCGGTTTGTGATATTGGCGCATTTGAATATAGTTTGCCTGCGCCAACCCGTTTTATGCTGTTTGCACCCTACATTAGCCAATAGTTAAACAATCAGGCGGGGATGTTTGATTCATCCCCGCCGAATGGGTTGCCTAAAACCGTTAAATTTAGGGCTTAGAGTTCATCACGTTCAAGCCATTTGGCAATGCTGGTGGGTGCTTTAAAATTCAGCACATCGTGCAATACTTCATCAAGCGTGCTGCGAATTGAAATAAACCGCCGATGTTCAGGAGCCACAAAACCCTCAGTCACCGCTCCTTCGATAAAGGCCAGCAGCGGGTCATAGTAGCCTTTGACATTCCAGACCACAATTGGTTTGGCGTGGATGCCAAGCTGGGCCCACGTTAAAATCTCAAATAATTCCTCGAACGTGCCTAAACCACCTGGTAGCGCGATAAAGGCGTTTGAACGTTCGGCCATCATGGCTTTGCGTTCGTGCATGCTGCGCACCACGAATCGCTGCGATAAGCGCGGATGGGCTACTTCCTTCAAAAACAGGCCATCGGGAATGATGCCTTCAACATAGCCACCAGCTGCTAGCGCACTGTTGGCCAAGATTCCCATTAAGCCGTTCGAAGAGCCACCATAGACTAAGCCTAAACCCCGTTGGGCTGTGGCGATACCGAGTTCCCTAGCTGCGTCGCTATAGTCGGGCTGCGCTCCATTGCGCGAACCACAGAACACACACACATTAAATTCTGGACGTTTAATCGTCATACCAATGCTGCTCCTTGTGTTGTTCCCTGCGGCAGACTTTATCATAGCATGGAACCGCCTGAGCTTATTGCAATAGGCTGAAATTCATTTTTTGCCACTCCACAACGTTAGATTAATAGCCCACAAATTAACCCTTGAGCAGGCTGGGGCGGTCTGCTATGCTGCCCAAGCCGTTGCGAAATAAAAAAGGAGCAGTGCATGGCTTTTCATTCTGATCAAACGCTACCGACTATGCGAGTTGCTCGCCGAATTATTGCTGGATTATTGTTGTTGGCTGTGGTTATTGGGTTGGCGCGAGTTGGGCGGTTTGTCCATGCCCAACCAGCCCAATCAGCGAGCCTCCACGCAAGCGATTGGCAAGCTATTAGCGAACTGTTACCCCCCAACCAACAAGCCTATCTCAAGGCCTCGAATACCAATCTTGGCGATCTGTTTAGCTCAAGCGTGGCGATCGATGGCAATACAATTGCGATTGGTGCGCCCAATGAATCAAGTTCGGCAACTGGAATTAATGGCAATCAACAGGATAATAGTGTCATTAGTTCAGGTGCAGTTTATATTTTTGTGCGTACTGGGACCACCTGGAGCCAGCAAGCCTATATTAAAGCCTCAAATCCCGATTTCAATGATCTATTCGGTCATAGCGTGGCATTGTCTGGTAATACCTTGGTGGTTGGGGCGGTCAATGAATCAAGTGAGGCCACCGGAATTAATGGCAACCAAACCGATAACAGCGCGATGAATGCTGGGGCCGTTTATGTGTTTGTGCGCAGTGGCACGACTTGGAGCCAGCAATCCTATCTCAAAGCTTCAAATGCTGAAGCCTTTGATCAATTTGGCTGGATTGTCGCGCTTGATGGCAATACCTTAGCGGTTGGGGCTAATCTTGAATCGAGCAATGCGACTGGAGTTAATGGCAACCAAGCCGATAATAATGCTGTCCGTTCAGGAGCAGCCTATATATTTGTGCGCACTGGCACGACCTGGAGCCAACAAGCCTATCTCAAAGCCTCAAATACCGAGGCCAACGATAATTTTGCGATGGCACTTGACCTAAGCGGCGATCGCTTGGTGGTTGGGGCGGTCAATGAAGATAGTGCTGCCACTGGCATTAATGGTGATCAATCCAATAATGATGCAGCTAGTGCTGGCGCAGCCTATGTTTTTGTGCGCAGTGGCACGACCTGGAGTCAGCAAGCTTACCTCAAAGCCTCAAATACCGAGGCCAACGATTTCTTCGGCGAGAGCGTGACGATCGATGACTCAACCGTAGCAGTTGGCGCATGGTGGGAAGATAGTTCGGCTACGGGCGTTAATGGTGACCAAAATAATAATAATACGACCTTTTCAGGAGCAGCCTATGTCTATAGCTTTGATGGTATGAGTTGGAGCCAGCAAGCCTATATTAAAGCCTCAAATACTGATACTGAAAATTATTTTGGTCATGCATTGGTGTTGCGTGGCGATCGGCTGATTGTTAGCGCCTATGCTGACGATAGTGCGGCCATTGGCATCAATGGTGATCAACAGAATGCTGATGCTGGCGGTTCTGGAGCGGCTTTTGTCTTTGCACGAGTTGGTACGGTGTGGAGCCAGCAACACTATTTGAAAGCCTCGAATACTGGAGTTGAAGATACTTTTGGCTATACCATGGCAACCGATGGTTTAAGTTTGGTGGTTGGTGCAAGGTATGAAGATAGCAATGCAACCGGAATAGATGGCAACCAAGCTGATAATAGCGCCGATTTGTCTGGTGCGGCCTATGTGTTTAGCCTAGCACAATCGGTTGCCTATTTACCATTGGTCTTTAAACGGATGACGACCCTGATTGCTACGATTAATCCTAATACGATTCCGATTCGCCCGATCACTGTTCAAGGCGAAACCTTTTTGAGCTCAAGCTTTATATTGCCCAGTGATTTGCCTGCAACTGGTACGTATTATCTTTCGGCGAGTCCGACGAGCGTTATGCCGAGCTTAGTTGATGATGCGGTGGTATTGTCTGCCAACAGCACCCAGATTTTTCGCCATGAATATTCAACCCCTAATTCAGCGATTGTAACTGTGCCCTATGCGACCCTCGCTCCGTATGCTGGCCAATCAATCACTGTTCAATTTAATGATGTTTATGGCAGCGTGGTTCAGGCCTCGCCAATGTATCTGATTTGGGTTCCATAAGATTGATTGCTATGGTAGGCTAAGAAGACAAGTGCTAGTTAGAAGGAACAGTGATGCTCAACCCTGAGAAAGTGCTTGAAACGTTACACATATTGCGTGAACGCTTTGGTCCACGCGTCTTGCATACTCAACGTGATCCACTTGATGAGCTGGTTTTGACGATTCTTTCGCAAAATACTTCCGACCGTAATAGTGGTCGGGCTTTTCGCGAACTCAAAGGGCGCTACCCAACGTGGGCGGCAGTGCTCAACGCCGAATCAAGCGAGTTAGAGGAAACAATTCGCGTTGGTGGGTTGGCTAAAATCAAGGCGGCGCGGATTCAAAATACCTTGGCGGTAATTTTGGAGCAACGCGGCGAATTTAGCCTCGATTTTCTGCGCGAGCTAGGTTTGCACGAAGCGCGGGCTTGGCTGACCGCACTGCCGGGCATTGGCCCCAAAACGGCGGGCTGTGTGCTCTGTTTTGCCTGCAATCAGCCCGCCATGATCGTCGATACCCACATTCATCGCGTGGCCAAACGGGTTGGCATGATTGGGCCTAAAGTTTCTGCCGATGCTGCCCACGATTTGCTTGAGTCGGCTGTGCCAGTTGATCAAATGTATCAATTTCATGTCAGTGTGTTGTTGCATGGCCGCCAAATTTGCCATGCCCAACGCCCAGCCTGCGAGCGCTGCCCATTAACCGAGATTTGCGATTTTTATCAAGCCAATTCAACATCATAGCTGGACTTGATGTAGGTCGATTAGCACGAATGTGATCAACAAAAACGATTGCGTTCAGCAGAAATGCGCCACTCCAAGCAGTTTGTTCGCCAATAAAACATATTCTTACTAGCGCTAGCATGTTTTAATCATTTTGCTAGCGCGATTGTTGTGAAAATACGCGAAACCTGCTAAAATCTGCTTTGAAACCGATTCCAAATATGGGTTTTAAGCGATATCAAACCAAAAGCTGCATTGCCAAGCGTCGCAACCTACCGTACAATAGTTGGCGTGGGGCAATGTAGCTAGAGTATGCAGACAAAGCATGTTTGCAAGGAGTACTCCGGCATGACTCAGCGTGCCTTTCCTTCCGATTTCCTCTGGGGTTCCGCCACATCGTCGTATCAAATTGAAGGCGCTGCGTTTGCCGATGGCCGTAGCGAATCGATTTGGGATCGTTTTTGTAAACAACCAGGCGCTATTTTAGATCAATCCAATGGTGATATTGCTTGCGATCATTACAATCGCTATCGTGATGATGTTGCTTTGATGGCGCGTTTGGGTCTACAAGCCTATCGATTTTCGGTGGCTTGGCCACGCGTGTTGCCCAATGGACGTGGTGCGGTCAATCAGGCTGGCCTTGATTTTTATCGGCGCTTGGTCGATGAACTACTGCAACACAACATTCGGCCATTTGTAACGCTCTACCACTGGGATTTGCCGCAAATTCTCGAAGATGCTGGCGGTTGGCCTGAGCGGGCTACGGCTGAAGCTTTTGTTGAATATGCCGATGCGGTCAGCCGTGCCTTGGGCGATACTGTCAAAGATTGGATTACTCACAACGAGCCATGGTGTGCAGGGTTGCTCGGCTACCAAATTGGCGAACATGCTCCAGGCCGAAAAAATTGGAATGACGGCTTGAAGGCCAGCCATCATCTTTTGCTTTCGCACGGCTGGGCGGTTGATGTAATTCGGCGCAACGTACCACAGGCTAGCGTTGGGATCACGCTGAACTTTACGCCAGCGATGCCTGCTTCACGTAGTACCGAAGATTTGAATGCAACCCGCCACTTTGATGGTTTCTTCAATCGCTGGTTCCTCGACCCAGTGTATGGCCGCGAATATCCTGCCGATATGGTGCGCGATTACACTGAACTTGGCTACTTGCCTAATGGCCTCGATTTTGTTCACGATGGCGACTTCAAGGCCATGGCCGCAACTACCGATTTCTTGGGTGTAAACTACTACAGTCGGGCGGTGATTCACGATCCCAAAACTGGAACCGCGCCCAAACTAGATTCCGAATATACCGATATTGGCTGGGAAGTGTACCCTCAAGGCTTAGGCGATTTGCTCAAGCGCTTGGCCTTTGCCTACAACCCAGGCAAAATTTATGTGACTGAAAATGGTGCTAGCTACAACGATGGCCCTGACGCGCATGGCGAAGTCAATGATACCCGTCGCACCCAATATTTGCACGATCACCTGAGCGTTTGCTCCGATGCAATTGCTGCTGGGGTGCCATTGGCGGGCTACTTTGTCTGGTCATTGATGGATAACTTTGAGTGGGCCAAGGGCTATAGCCAACGCTTTGGCGTGATTTGGGTCGATTACGAAACCCAACAACGCATCCCCAAGGCTAGCGCTCATTGGTATAGCCGTGTGGTCAAGGCCAACGCCGTCCAACCATTGGAAGTTTTAGCCTAAGTTTTCGTTCGTAGCGGCGGATTTGCGCTTGTTGCTGATCCGCCGCAACCCATAGCACGCCCCAATTCCAACCCCTAACCAAACGCCAATTCCTATCAATGTACGCCACGGCCAACTTGCCCCATGCAAAGTTAATGGTTGGCGATATTCCATGCGTTTGGCGGCAAATTGAGCACTAGCTTGGTCTTGATCTATCGCAAATCGGACAAGCGCCTGCTCGAACATATTGCCTTGTTGTGCTAAATCAAGTTCGTGATAGGTCATTTGCTGCTGCTCGGCCCAGGTTTGAGCCTGTTGATTCGGGCCAAACCCAACCAAACGATCGATGTGCGTAGCTGCTTGATAGCGTGGGATCAGTTGTAAGCCATGGGCTGAGCGAATGTTTGGCTCTGCGCCAATTGTCCGAAAATCGTAAACCCACGAACCTGTATAAACATCGAAAAAGGCTGCTAACGCTAGCTCGTCAACCCCTTGGCTGAGCCAAATGCCCAGCGTTTGCTTGGGCCAATAGAATGCCGCATTCAGCAGATAAACACTATCGCTTGGGGTTATGCTGAAAGGCTGCATTGTAGCATGTTCAAGGTAGCTTTGGTCTGAATAATTGATCATGTCGGCCAACTGCTGACTTACATCTGCACCATGCATTTTTTGCAAGAAATACAGGGTTGCATCAATCCCCGAGGTTAATCCGGCTGTGGTGATTATCTGTTGATTGATATCGACATAACGTTGATTATTTTGCCATTTAACCTTGGGATAGCGCTTTTGTAAACTACTCAGATCGGCCCAGTGGGCGGTGGCTGGCAAGCCATCGAGCAATCCGCTTTCAGCTAAAACCTCAGCCCCAGTACACCATGACATCACCGTGCTGGCTGCTTGGGATTGTTGGCGCAGCCATGCCAAAACTGGTTGATTTTGGCTGGCCTGAATTTCAGTAATTGCAGGCACAATCACTAGCGCTGGTGGTTGCTTGAGCAACGTTGCAAGGCCTGCAAAAGAATAATCAGGCAGCAAATCAAGCCCACCGCTGAGGCTGCGCACGCTGCTTGTTTCGGCCACTGTATAGACATTATACAAGCCTGTTTTGGCTAATAAGGCATAGGGTGCGAGCACATCGGTAATTTCGCTAACCGTATTGCCAAGCAGAATTACGGCGGTTGGTTTTTGGGCATCATATACTATTGGCTGTGATTGAATGTTGGGTTTATCGCTGCGAATACTCATCGCCACCTGCATTGAATAATAGCTGCCAATGCTGGCGGCTAACAATAACGGTAGGCAAGCTAGCAGCAAATAACCGAGGCGCGTAAGCTGACGTTTTAGCATTGATTTGGCTCCTGAGTATGCCGTGATTGGGTGGGATTTGTGCCAAAGTAGCGTTGCCAAAGCCGCCGAAAATGGCGAGTATCGCTGAACCCAACTTGCTGCGCGATGTGTTCAATGCTCCAAGCGGGGTTATGTAGTAAATTGGCGGCTAGCTCTAAACGTAATTGTTGTTGATAGCTAATGGGTGTTAGGCCAAGCGTGGTGCGAAATGCCCGATTGAGTGAGCGAACACTTAATTTGGCGATTGCAGCCAGTTGTTCAAGGCTGATCGTTTCGGCTAAATGTTCGGCAAGATAGTCTTGAACCCGATGAACTCCGATATGCAGATGGTTGCGATATTGCAAATAGACGCTGTGCTGGGTTTGCTGGCCGCTGCGTCGCAGATACAGCACCAATTGGCGGGCGATTTTCGCTACCAACAACGCATCATAATCTTGTTCAACCAGTGCCAAGGCCAGATCAATGCCTGTGCTAATTCCAGCGCTGGTGATAATTCGATCAGCTTGAATATATAACACATTTTGGCGTACTTGAGCTTTGGGATAGCGTTGTTGTAATAATTCCAGTGCTGACCAATGGGTTGTGCATGGGCGATTATCGAGCAGGCCTGCCTCGCCAAGCACAAATGCGCCACTACAAATTGCGGCAATTCGACAGCCAGCCGCAGCGCTAGCCTGCAGCCAATGTGTAATCTTTGGATCGATTGGAGTACTGAGATCGGCGTAATAATCGAGCTGCACCCCCGGAATCAAAATCGTGGCTTCTGGTTGGATTTCGGGTAAGCCCGATTGGGTTTGTAGTACCAAACCTTGGGCACTGGTGACGACTGAATCTATACCACAAAATATTAATTGATAGTTTGCGCCTTGCAACATTGCCTCAAAAAACACTTGGCTTGGGCCAGCGCAATCGAGCAATTGCACATGCGGCAAGAGCAATACATAGATTGGCCTGATCGATTCCTGCATGGCGACTCCTTCGGACTAGTTGGGTAGAATCTGGCCATAAGCATAACCAGCGATCAGCCGTGCTACAAGGCTCAATCGCGCCAATCAGCGGACGGATTTGGCCAATTTGATCCACGAAGGACACGAAGAGCGCGAAGGTTAAGTTTTTAGCCACAGATTGCCACAGATTTGTATGATTATTTTGCTGTGCCACATGCTTGAACCTTGACTACTGGCCCCTGATCCCTGAATCCTAGCCCTTTTTTGCCTTTTGCCTTTTGACTTCTGACTTATCTCAGCCTACTTGACGAAAGTATATTGCATCGTTTACAATCATTTCTGTAAGCGTTTGCAAGAATAAAAAACCGAACAAGCCTCTCTAGGTGCAAAACCCCACAATCGTTCTGTAAATGCTTACAATTCACAATCCAGTTCGCAGATGCAAAGGCGCAACAACGCAATGAGCAAAAAACTCGAACAACCAACCCAAACCCTAAAAACGCCCCGAGGCCGCCGCCCGAATGGCAATGGCCTTAGCAGCACCACGATTATGGATGTGGCGCGTGAAGCTGGTGTCTCGTATGCAACTGTCTCGCGAGTGGTCAATAACAAAGAATATGTTAAATCGGATACTCGTGAACGGGTGCTGAAAGCGATTACAAGCTTGGGCTATGTCGTCAACCAGCAGGCCAGAAGTTTGGCTGGTGGGCGCTCATATGCAGTTGGGTTGTTGGTGCGCGATCTTGGCTCAAGCTATATGGGTGAAATTGTGCGCGGGATTGACGAGTCGCTCAGTGCTGCTCAATACAATCTGATGCTCTATACCACCCATCGCCGCAAAATCAAAGAACGGATTTACGTCAACAATTTGATCCAGGGCATGACTGATGGGCTGCTCTTGGTTTTGCCAGAAAACCTTGAAGCCTATTTGGAAACTCTTGATCAGACCAACTTCCCCTATGTCCTGATCGATCATCAAGGGCTTGACGAGCGCACTCCAGTGGTGATTACCACTAATTGGCAGGGTGGCTACGATGCCACGCGCTATCTGATTGAGCTTGGTCATCGACGGATTGGGTTTCTGACGGGCATGATGGATATGCGCAGCTCGCAAGATCGCCTGAGTGGTTATCAAGCAGCGCTGCGTGACCATGGTTTGCCAGCCGATCCACAACTCGTGTATGAAGGAACCTATTATCAACCTGAAGGCTACGCTGGGGCACAAAGCCTGTTGCGGCTGCCAGAGCCACCAACAGCAATTTTTGCCTCGAACGATGTAATGGCCTTTGGGGTGATGGAAGCGGTTCGCGATGCCGGATTGCGGATTCCAAGTGACATCTCGGTGATTGGCTTTGATGATATTGCGCAAGCCTCGCAGGTAGCACCGCCATTGACGACGGTCGCCCAGCCATTAGAACAACTGGGACGCGAAGCTGTTCGAATGTTGCTAGCTCGGATCAATAATCCTGAGCAACCGATAGCGCGTACCATTTTGCCAACTACCTTGATTATTCGCCAATCGTGCGACGTTCCTCGGAACGTGTAACGCGACAAAGTTGTCGCCCGCCTGTGACGTAGGGCCCACTGAGCAGCGCGGGTGTGTGGATAGAACGATCTATCGCATACAGAAAGGGTATCCACCATGAAGCTACGGTTTCCTGCGTTGATGTTGCTGGTTATTATCTTTACCAGCATGTTGGCCGCATGTGGTGATGCGTCAACCCTCACACCACAAGCAACTCAAGCACCAAGTACAACCGCCCCAGCCGCTACTGCAACAGAAGCTCCTGCCACGGGCAGCACCGATCCAACCGCCGAACCAACTGCTGCTGCAACCACAGATACCGGTTCCACGAGCAGTGATGGCAAACTATTTTTGACGGTTTCAGACCAACAACAATCAACTTGGGTGCGCAATTTCAACCCATTTGCTAGTGATAACCGCTGGCCAACTGCCGCCGGGATTTACGAGCCAATGTTTATTTACAACATTGCCACCGGTAAAATCGAGCCATGGCTCGCCACCGAATGGGCTTGGAATAGCGATAACACCGAGTTGACCTTCACTATCCGCGATGGCGTGAAGTGGTCAGACGGCGAAGCATTTAGCTCAAAAGACGTTGCCTACACGCTCAATTTGATGAAAGAAAACGAAAAGCTGCAAGGCAATGGCCGCGCTGCAATGCGTTTTGTTGATAGCGTCGCTGCCGATGGCAATAAAGTTGTCGTGAAGTTCAGCGAAGTTTCAACCATCGCGCTGTATGATATTGGCCATCAAATGATTGTGCCAGAACATATCTGGAGCAAGATCGCTGATCCAGTGACCTTCACCAACGAAACTCCAGTTGCAACCGGTCCATTCACCGAAATCATCCGCTTCCAAGACCAAATCTGGGAACTTGGCAAGAATCCAAACTACTGGCAAGCTGGCAAACCATATATCGATGGTATTCGCCAACCAGCCTACCCCAGCAACGATGCCGCCAACTTGGCAACGATCAATGGCGAAAACGACTTGGCTAGCAACTTCATTCCTGATGTTGAAAACACCTATGTCGCCAAAGATCCTGAAAACAACCACTACTGGTTCCCACCAGTCAATGCGCCAGTGATGTTGCTCTTGAACACCACCAAGGCTCCATTCAACGATCCTAACGTGCGCAAAGCGATCAGCATGGGCTTCGATCGCCAACAAATTACTGAAATTGCTACCTACAGCTACAACGGCCCTTCAGATGCAACTGGTTTGCCTGAATCGTTTGCTGATTGGAAAAACCCTGAAGCCGTTGCTGCTGGCGATTGGGTCAACTTTGATGTTGAAAAAGCCAATGCAATGTTGGATGCTGCTGGCCTGACCCGTGGCGCTGATGGGATTCGCGTATTGCCCGATGGCACGCCAATGACCTACGATATCAACGTGGTTTCTGGCTGGACCGACTGGGTGACCACCGACCAAATCATTGCTGAAAGCTTGAAAGAAATCGGCATCAACGCCACTACCCGTACCTACGACTTTAGCGCTTGGTTCGATAAAGTTCAAAAGGGCGAGTTTGATATGTCGATTGGCTGGAGCAACAATGCCCCAACCCCACTCCAATTCTATCGTGGCTTGATGTCAGGTGAAACCGCCGATACCCCAATTGGCGAAGCCAACGGCGACAACTGGCACCGCTATGGTAATCCAAAGGTCGATGAATTGTACTCACAATTTGTCAAAACCTCAGACCCAGCCGAACAAAAGAAAATCATGAACGAAATTCAGATGATCTTTGTTCAAGAAGCCCCAGCTATCCCAATTATGCCAAACATCTATTGGGGTGAATACAACACCAAACGCTTTACCAACTTCCCGAACGAAGAAAACCCCTATGTCTTGCTTTCATCGTTCGCCCAACCCGACCGCTTGATCCTCTTGACCAACATCAAACCAAAATAAGCTGTGTCTGGTTTGGTCGTGTGCTGGAGCCACTAGGCTCCAGCACCAACCCGACCCAGGCGCGAAACCCTGAAAGGAAGAACCATGCGTTTCTTGTTGCGACGGCTGGGCTTTTACGCGGTCGCGGCTTGGGTCTCGCTTACCGTCAATTTCTACCTACCCCGGCTTATGCCTGGTGACCCAGCCTCGGCTATCTTCGCCCGTTTTCAAGGCCGCCTACGCCCTGAAGAAATCGATTCGCTGCGCAAAGCTTATGGCCTAAGCGATGCCCCTTTGCTTGAACAATATTTCAACTACTTGAGAAGTTTGAGTCGCGGAGAGTTTGGCATCTCGATCAATTTCTTTCCGGCCCAAGTTACCGATGTGATTTCAACTGGATTTATGTGGACTATCTTGTTGGCTGGTTTAGCCACCGTGATTAGCTTTTTCTTGGGCAATGTCTTGGGGATTATCGGCGCTTGGCGGCGCAATGGCATCCTCGATTCGGTCGCTCCACCTTTACTAACCTTCATCGGCGCATTTCCCTACTTCTTCTTAGCCATGATTGCGCTGTATTTCCTTGCATTTCAAGCAGGCTGGTTCCCGTTACGACACGCCTATAGCGATGCGCTATCGGTTGATTGGGGCAGCCTCACCTTTATAAAGAGTGTTATCTCGCACATGATTTTGCCAGCAAGCTGTATTGTGCTGGCCTCGATTGGCGGTTGGATGCTCGGCATGCGCAATACCATGGTTGGGATTCTCTCCGAGGATTACATCACCATGGCGCAGGCTAAGGGTTTATCGCAACAACGAATTATGTTTAGCTATGCTGCCCGCAATGCCTTATTGCCAAATGTTACCTCGTTTGGGATGGCACTCGGCTTTGTGCTCAGCGGCTCCTTGCTCACCGAAATTATCTTTGCCTATCCAGGCTTGGGCTATTTGCTGTTGCAAGCAGTTCGCAACTTGGATTACCCATTGATGCAGGGCTTGTTTTTGATGATTACGTTTGCGGTGCTTGGGGCCAATCTGTTGGTTGACATATTGTATGTGTGGCTTGATCCACGCACTCGACGCTAGGAGTTGTGCCATGCAAGCATCACCGGAGAAAACCTTGGCTTCAAAGGCTGCCGAAACTTCCAAAACAAGCCGTCCATGGTTGGCACACTGGCCGTTGCTACGGGCATTCTTGCGTAATCGCAAGGCGATGCTCGGCGTAAGCATTATGTTCTTCTTTGTGATGGTGGCCCTGCTGGCCCCATGGATTGCCCCAGGCAACCCCAAAAAGATGGAAAGCCGTGCCCACTTGGCCCCAGCTTGGATCGCTGATAAGCCTGCTCCAGGTGGCAAAACCTTCTTACTTGGCACAACTGGTCAAGGCCAAGATGTGTTTCGTCAGCTGGTTTGGGGCTCACGTTTATCGCTCACGGTTGGCCTGAGTGTCGGCATTGCCTCAACGATTTTGGGCACAATTATCGGCTTGACCGCTGGCTATCTGGGTGGTTGGGTTGATGATGTGCTCTCATTGTTGACCAATGTGATGCTGATTATTCCTGGTATGCCGTTGTTGGTTATTCTTGCGGCCTTTCTCAAGCCAGGGCCGGTGACCGTTGTAATGGTGCTGACCATTACCGGGTGGGCTTGGCCAGCCCGCGTTATGCGTTCGCAGGTGCTTTCGCTTAGGGCCAAAGATTTTATCGCGGCCTCGGTGGTGAGCGGCGAACGAACTCCACGGATTTTGTTTAGCGAAGTCTTGCCAAATATGTCCTCGGTGTTTGTTGGGAGCATGGTTGGTTCGACGGTGTATGCAATTGGCGCTGATGTTGGTTTGGCCTTCCTTGGCTTGACCGATGTTGGCACAACCAGCTGGGGCACGATGCTCTACTGGGCGCAAAATAATGCTGGCATCTTGACCGGAGCTTGGTGGACATTCGTCCCAGTCGGCATTTGTATTGCCTTGTGTGCCTTTGCCTTAACCATGCTGAACTATGCCCTTGACGAAATTACCAACCCTCGCTTACGTGCCGAAAAGGAGACCACTCATGGCAAGCGCTCCCGTGCCAACGTCCTTGTCACCCCAGTCATCCGCAAGTAGTGCGGCTGAGCCGTTGCTCGATGTTCAGAACCTATCGGTCGAATACCAGACGTTGCGCGGCCCAGTCCAAGCTGTTTCCAACGTTTCGTTTAGCATCGGCCAAGGCGAGGTTTTTGGCCTTGCTGGCGAGTCGGGCAGCGGTAAATCGACAATTGCCCACGCAATTATGCGGATTTTGCATTCGCCCGCAGTGATTACTGGTGGCAATGTGCTATTCGATGGCGATGATGTGCTTGAAATGGATATGGAAGGCCTCGAAGCGTTCCGTTGGCGCGATATTTCGATGGTGTTTCAAAGCGCCATGAATGCGCTCAATCCAGTTTTGACCGTTGGCGAACAGATTATCGATGTGATCCAACGCCATCAGCCTAAAACGACCAAGCAACAGGCCAAAGATCGTGCCGCCGAATTGCTTGATATTGTGGGGATCGATGGGAAGCGGGTTGATGATTATCCGCATCAACTTTCTGGTGGTATGCGCCAACGGGTGGTGATTGCGGTTGCCCTCGCACTCAAACCACAGTTGATGATTATGGACGAGCCAACCACCGCGCTTGATGTGGTGGTGCAAAAAGATATTATGCAGCAAATCGAGTATCTCAAAAAAGAGCTTGATTTCTCGATTTTGTTTATTACCCACGACTTATCGCTGATGGTCGAGTTTTCCGACCGCATCGGTGTGATGTATGCTGGCGAGATTGTCGAAATGACTGCTGCTCACGAGCTATTCAACAAGCCTATGCATCCCTACACCCAAGGCTTGATGGCTTCGTTCCCTGCCTTGGTTGGCCCCAAGGAAACCCTGACTGGGATTCCTGGTTCGCCGCCAAATATGCTCGAACCACCAAGCGGTTGTCGCTTTCACCCACGCTGCCCCAAGGCGATTGCTCAGTGTTCACTGCAACAACCAACCCTACGCGAAGTTGAACCAGGCCATTTTGTGGCTTGTCACTTGTACTGAGGTGCATCATGACCAAAACTGTGTTAACTGCTGAGCAGTGGAAATTAGCTGAATCTCCCGACCCGGTGGTCTTGGAAGTGCGCAATTTGACCAAACGCTTTCCAGTTGGTGGTCTGTTTCGCAGCAAACAGGTCCATGCCTTAACCGATGTGTCATTTGCAATTCGCCGTGGTGAGGTGTTGGCGGTCGTGGGCGAATCAGGCAGCGGCAAAAGCACCGCCGCTCGGTTGATCGCTCGCTTGATGGAGCCAACCAGTGGCGAGATTATCTTCCGTGGCCAAAATGTGCTGCAAACTGAGAAACGTGGTGCTTCGCTGAGCTATCGCAGCGGCGTACAAATGATTTTTCAAGATCCATTTGGCTCGATGAACCCAACCCACTCGGTGGCGCATCACATTATGCGACCATTGCAAATTCATCATAAAGTTGAGCGACGCAGCGATTTGTTGCCACGAGTGCATGAGTTGCTGGCGACGGTCGGCCTGAATCCACCAGCCGATATTGCCAATAAATACCCACACGAGTTATCTGGTGGGCAACGTCAACGGGTGGCGATCGCCCGCGCCTTGGCCGTTGATCCGGAAATCGTGCTGGCCGACGAACCAATTTCGATGCTCGATGTTTCGATTCGGATTGGCGTTTTGAATTTGATGGCCAAGCTCAAAAAAGAGATTGGCATCGGCTACCTCTACATTACCCACGATATTGCCAGCGCCCGCTATTTTGCCGACCGGATTATGGTGTTGTATGCAGGCCAAATGATGGAAGGTGCTGATAGTGACGAGTTGATCGGCAACCCCGCCCATCCCTATACAAAATTGTTGCTTTCGGCTGTGCCAAACCCCGAAGTGGCGCTTGGTCAGCGTGAAGTTGTCGCCCGTGGTGAGCCGCCTTCCTTGATCGATCCGCCGCCTGGTTGCCCATTTGCGGCGCGTTGCCCTCAAGTCAAGGATGTTTGTCGTAAAGTAATGCCCGATGTGCAGACGATTGCGCCAAATCACTGGGTTCGTTGCCATTTGTATGGTGAGGGCACTGGAGGAACTGCGGCATGAGCGTGACGCTGACTGCCAACGGTCTTGCAGTCAATGGTCAGGAAGTGCCGGTTTATTCCGGCACTATTCACTATTGGCGTTTAGAGCGCGACCGCTGGGACTATATTCTCGACCAAGCTAAGGCGCTTGGGTTTTCGATGATCGAAACCTACATTCCTTGGGGCGTGCATGAAACCGCTCCCGGTCAATACGATTGGGGCCAAATCGATCCACGCAAAGATCTCGCGGCCTTTATGCGTTTGTGCCATGAACGGGGAATCTGGCTCATTGCGCGGCCTGGGCCATTGATCAATGCTGAATTGACCGACTTTGGCTTTCCCCAATGGATTTTGGACGATCCAGCGATGCAAGCTCGCACCGTGCTGGATACCATGCATATGAGCTTAGCAGCGGGTTTGCATCCACCACATCAATTTCCCGTGCCATCGTATACCAGCCCTGAATATTTGGCCGCCGTGGGCGTTTGGTTCGACCACATGTGCCAAGTGATTGTGCCGCAACTTGCGCCGCATGGGCCAATTGTCGCGGTGCAAAGCGATAATGAAACCTGCTATATGTTTCATGAGCAAGCTTATGCGACCGATTACAGCCCTTCGTCGTTGGCCTTGTATCAAGCAATGTTGGCTGAGCAATATGGCGCAATCGAAGAATTGAATCAAGCCTATGCGACCAACTATGCCAATTTCAGCGAAGTGATTGCGCCGCGCGATGCCGATATCGCCAGCCGCCCCGATTTAGTGGCTCACCTCGATTGGGTGCGCTACAAAGAAGTGCATGTTAATTGGATTGTCGCGACCATGGCCGATATGCTGCGTGAGCGTGGCGTGGTTGATGTGCCATTATTCCACGATGTAGCCTTCCAGTATCGCACGCCGCTGGATATTAACGCCATGGAAGCCAACGGCCATGTCGATTGGGTTGGGATCAACTATTATCGCCAACCACAAGGCTTTGATGGCGCGATCACCTTAGTGCGCTATATGGCTGGTACCACGCGCCTGCCGTTTATCCCTGAATTTGGCAGCGGCTTGTGGATTCACCATGCGCTCACGCCACGGCCTGAAGAAGCAGAATTTGTAACTTTAGCGGCCTTGATGTATGGAATTAAAGCCTTCAATTTCTATATGTTGGTCGAGCGTGATCGTTGGTTGGCCTGCCCAATCACTCGTCATGGCGATTATCGACCGGAATATGCGCAATTGTTTGAGCGCTTGATGGGCTTTTTGCAGCAGCAACAATGGTGGAACTTCCAGCGCAAACCTGAAGTTTTGGTGCTGATGAGCTATGATCTTGGGCGCTATTGGGCCGCCACTTCAACCTTGCACTATGGCCATGTTGATTTACTCGGCCTGCCGCCAGCATTAAATCGGGTCGAATTGGATTTGGGCTTTAGCACCGATCTCGAAGTTGAAAGCGACGATTTTCATCCGCAAAGTTGGTATGGCTCGTTGCGGAGCACGCTCGATGCCAACCATATCGACTACGATTTGAGCGATAGCCATTTGCGCAGCTCACGAATTGCTGACTATAAATTGGTGTTTGCCCAGAGCGTCGATTGGATGAGCCGCGCCGATCAACAGCGGTTGTTGCAGGCTGCCGAAACTGGTGCAACCGTTTGGCTTGGCCCGACCTTGCCAACCCTTGACGAATACTTCCAGCCCTGCACAATCTTGGCTGATCAATTGGCGGGCAAACGCCAAGTTGCCTTGGGCAGTGGCCATTTGGGCTTACTGAGCCAAGCCGAATTAGGCGCATTTTGTGCCGAAGTTGCAGCGGGTTTGCCTGTACGGCCCCAAAACCCTCAATTGGCGGTTACCAGCCATCGTCACCAAGGCCGCGAAATTCTGTTTGTAGCCAACCCAACCGCTGAAACGATTAACTCAAGCTTGGATTTTGCCCATCCTGTGCGCTTAACCAGCTTGTGGGGAGCATTCGCTGGCGCTGATCTTCAACAACAGCAGCCGATTAGCCTAGCAGCCTACACGATTGCAATTGTCGAGGTGCAGCATGATTGATCGTTTTTGGCAGGTGTTGGATCTTGACCCAATCACATGGCGCAATATTGGGCGCTTTATCGAGGTTGGCAAATACATCCAAGCTGCGCGGCCTGGCGAACATGGCTTATATGTGCTCCACGATGGTCAGAACATTTTACGGGCGGTTGATAGCAACAATCATGTGCAACGTGAAATTACTGGCAATTTGACTACCACGCCCCAAGCTTTAGCCGAAGAATTAGCGAGCGAAGGGCGTTGGGATCGGGTGCATGTGATTAGTAAGCAGCATTTGGCCGAGGTTGCCAAACAAGCTCAACAACCTGAGCAACGCAGTTTGAGTATGCCAGCGTACTATCATTTGGTCTATTCGTTGCTCTGGGGTGATGGCCAAGGCTATGTCACGGTTCCGCCGCCAGCAGGCCATTGGAACTATTGGACTTATCGTGGCATCGAGCAATTTGTGACCCAACTTGGCTCAGAGGCAGGTATGGCGCTGTGCGTATTTGATGGTGAACAATTGGCGATTGGCCTGATTGCTGAATTGCGCAATGGACAAGTCGCCTATGTGACAACTTTCGATGCCTATGCGGCTGAAGCTGCACCACAATTGAGCGCAACTGGTTTGGAGCAGCTATGGCAATTGCTCGAACAACGCGGCGTGCCAGCGGCAGCAGCATTAATCTGTAGCCGAGCAGCTTTTGAAGCGTGGTTGGTTGTGCCCGATAAAATTGCCAGCTTACGCCAAGCGGCTACAGCTGGTGAGGCTTGGTGGCGCTTGCGCGAGGCATTGTAGCAAAGCTATAGCTCAAAAACACCACTGAAGAGTTGCATCAATTGCCATGAAATACTATGATGCATGCAACGAATTTTTAATCATTACACTGCGTGGCAAGCATGAATCATGCAACAACTTTAGCGGCCTTACATGCTGCATTGGCCGAAATTCATAATCCAATGCAGCATGTCGATGTACTTAACCGATTAGTTGCCGAACTCCGTTTAGTTGACCATGAACAGGCTTGGGCACTCAACCATCAGGCCGAAGGTTTGGCGCGGATGGCGGGCGACGATGGCAAGCCTTATACTCAAGGGTTGATCGATTGTTTCTATTGGCGTTCTAAACTGCTGTTTAGCGAACAATCGTATCATCAGGCGTTAACCTACCTCTTTCGCGCCAGCAAACTGTGCCAATTAACCCCGCCCCGCCAGCCTAACCCGCATTGGCTTGATATCTTAGATACCAGTTTTCAATCAGCCTCGCTTGGCTCAGAAGATAGTGATGCATTTTTAGCTAGCGGCATTCACAGCGCGGCGGTACATAATGCCTTGGGCGTGTTGTTGATTGTGCTGGGCAACTATACCGAAGCTTTGCAATATTTGCAGCGGGCCAAACGCGATGCGATCCAATTAAATGATCAATGGTTTGAGGCTTTGGTCTGCAATAATTTGGGCTTTTTGCATTGCGAATTGCAAAGCCCCGAAATTGCCCTGAATGATCTTGCCCATGGTTTACGTTTGCTTGAAGCCATGGCCCAATTTCCGGCGCATCTGCGCATGCGAGCCGAAATTCTCGATAACAGCGGGCGGGCGGCGTGTGCCTTAAAGCAATTTGAGCAAGCTGTGAGCTATGGTGAGCAAGCACTGGCACTCTATCACGAAATCGATTGGCAACATGGCCAGGCCGAGTGTCATAATAATTTGGGTTTAGCGTATGCTGGGCTTGATCAACAAAATCGAGCAATTGAGCATTTTATGCAAGCCTATGAATTAGCTTGTGGCTCGAACAATATTCACGAAGCAATTGAAGCCTTGATTCGCCATGGAGTTTTGCTTAATCGAATTAAACATTATCAAGCCGCCCGCGTGATTCTTGAGCAAGCTTTGATTTCAGTCAATCCTACAATCAATCAACAAAAAGTTTATCGGGCACATCAAGCTTTGGCTGATACTTATGAGGCTTTGGGTGATTTTAAAGCCTCGTTGAAGCACTATAAAGCCTATTATGAATTAAAAGATACGGTTTTTAATGAGCAATCAGTGCGACGAATGCAAGTGTTGCAAACGATGTATCGTTTAGATGAAGCTCGTAATCAAGCAGCGCTGTATCATTTGCAAAATGATGATTTACATCAACAATTAGCTGATATTCAACAAATTAATTTGCAATTGGCTGAATGGGCTAAAACTGACTCACTGACCGAAATTCTCAATCGACGCGGCTTATACGAACAAATCGACCTCGCTTTGCAACATCAACAAACTGATGCCCAAGGCTGGGCTTGGATTATGTTTGATATTGATTTTTTCAAGGCGATTAATGATAGCTATGGCCACGATAGCGGCGACGAGGTGCTGCGCGGGATTGCCCAACGAGCGCGATTGGTGCTGCGCCATAGCGATGTCTTTGGGCGCTATGGCGGTGAGGAATTTTTGGTCTTTTTGCCGCATACCTCGATGCAAGAAGCCATTGTGATTGCCGAACGCTTGCGCACGGCGATTGCCAACACGCCGTATGTGGTTAAGCAAACTGCCGTCAATGTGACAATTAGCCTTGGAATTGCCTGGACAGAGCAAGTTGATGACCCTGAACGCCTGACCCAATTAGCCGATCAAGCGTTGTATCGTTCCAAGGCGGCGGGGCGCAATTGTTATACAATTGAGCGTTTTGATGCGCCAGTTAGCCAACTTTCAGCGTGATGCGTTGCTCAGAGGCGATTGCTAGTGTATTGGCAAGCGTCAGCAAATGTTCGTTGATATAGGCGCGATCGAATGGCTCAGTGATGGCTTGATCGGCTCCCCGCGTGATGATGCAGGCTTGCTCCCAGAGCATGGCCCGACGTTCTTGATCGTTACATGCTAGCGCAACTTCATTCAGTAACACCAACAAACGGGCAGTTACGGCGATTTCGCCTTTGGCATATTGGCGAATTTGGTTGAGCGCAGTGCCTAACATCTGGCGAAATGTAATTGTATTCGCAACCACCCGTAGCTGATCAAATTCGTCGTAGCGACATGGCGATTGCTCAGGGCGACGAATGGCCTGCGCCAGTACATCGCTCAACAAATCGATCGCATTAATCGCGGTGCTGGGGTCATTGACCGCAGGCGAAATCGCTTTGAGCGCAATATCCACGAGCTGGCGAATGCCAAACAACACATCATCAAACAACGTTCGTTCTAAACCAATCTCAAACACATCTTGAAATTCAGCGATGCTATCGGGATCAAGCTCACGTTGCGGAACCATGTGTAAGAGTGGATTGCCAGTTGGCACAAAATCGCCGACCGCCCGATCCATATAAATCACCACATCGAAGCGCTGAGCTAGCTCCAACAAAGGCACAGGATCGATCGCCTGAATATAGCCACCCTTGGCATTGTAAATCGTGGTTGGGGTTTCATTGGGGATTGGCGGTGGCGGAATTTGCTCCATCGCATGGCCCAGTGTTTCGGGGAAGCGCCGATCCAACACATCGATTGTGCGTTCGGCAGCGCGGGCAATCAAGACACTGGCTTGAATCGTCTCGGCGATGTGGTGTACAAAATAAATAAAGGCCACAATACTCAAGAGAGTTAACATAATGCTAGTGGCAAGTGAGAGAATCGGCACAAAGACAAACGATGCTTGATCGTTAATCTGGCCCAGCACCAGCAAACTATAAATAAATGTGCCAATAAATGTGCCCAGCACATATTGCGAAGGCGTATCGCGCATCACATTACGAATAATTCGCGGCGAAAATTGCTGCGACGCTAGTACCAAGGCTACCATAATGATCGAAAAGGTAACGGTGGTGACGGTGAGCATCGAACTGGTGACAGAAGAGAGAATCGCCCGCGCATCGTCGATCCCAGCCCGTAGAAAAGCCACATGATCAAAATCGAAAACTCGATCAAGTTCAACTGTGAAAAAGGCCAAAATAGCCGAGCCAATTGCCATGAGCGTGGGCCGAAACCATAACGATGAATCCAGCTTATGATACTGATTTTCGAGTTCGCGAGTTATGCGCATAGAGCCTCTAATGTGTGGAATAAGCAGTGTGGAGCATGGGCGCTGGGCCGTGTTGATCTTGCATCAAATTGTGGGTTTTGGCAAGTTTTGGTTGTGGCAATAACTCCGCTTCCTCGGGGCGTTGATTGAAATTTCGGCCTGGAAGATTGGCAAAAAAGCCACAACGTGGGTTTTAATCCCCTCGTCCTCGGGGCGTTGATTGAAATGCAATCAGCATCGAAGGGGACCACTTGGCAATGAGTTTTAATCCCCTCTTCCTCGGGGCGTTGATTGAAATCCATCGAAAATGCGATACGCAAAGTCCAGGCTTAATGTTTTAATCCCCTCTTCCTCGGGGCGTTGATTGAAATGTCGCAACAAATTTCCGGAAGCAATTTCCGGGATTTTGGTTTTAATCCCCTCTTTCTCGGGGCGTTGATTGAAATACACCTATCTTTTTGGCGAGTTGAAAAAGATAACTAAGTTTTAATCCCCTCTTCCTCGGGGCGTTGATTGAAATGCTTGCGCTGCATCAACTGTGGCGCTTATGGTAAGGGTTTTAATCCCCTCTTCCTCGGGGCGTTGATTGAAATACCACGCCGTGGTCGGATGATCAGATTCAGGGGACGTTTTAATCCCCTCTTCCTCGGGGCGTTGATTGAAATGCAGGACATCCTGCAGCTTGGCTATGTACAGTCTGTGTTTTAATCCCCTCTTCCTCGG
>NZ_DOPT01000056.1:0-23031 GCF_003512625.1 Herpetosiphon sp.
CCCTCGCCCGCCGCCGTGGGAGAGGGGCTGGGGGTGAGGGCATCCATGGATCATCATTAAAAACTGGGGGCTGCTGATGTTATCGCGGGTTGCTGATAGTTTATATTGGATTGGCCGCTACCTTGAGCGAACCGAGCATACCGCCCGTTTGCTTGATGTGAATTTATCGTTGATGCTCGACCAAACGCCGGCTGCTGCCGAACGTCGCTGGGAGCGCATGCAAACCTACTTGGCTTGGAATTACGAGGGTATTCCCCAAACCTATGCGTTGGTGCAGGCCTTGACCTTTGATGTCAGCAATGCTAGCTCATTGGTCAGTGGAATTGGCGCTGCCCGCGAGAATGCCCGCCAAGTGCGCGAACAAATTAGTTCGGAAATGTGGGAACAACTCAATCGGGTCTATTTGCAGGTCAAGCGTACAACGATGGATCAGATGTGGCAGGAGCCACATGAATTTCTGCATAATGTGTTGAAAGAGGGCATTCATCTGTTTCAAGGCATTACCACTGCGACCCTAAGCCATGGCGAATGCTGGCACTGGCTGCGTTTAGGCCAATTTATGGAGCGGGCCATGGCCACAGCGATTTTGCTTGATGTGCATTTTGCGGAAACTGGTGGCACGCCCGATGATCAAACCAATTATTTAGATTGGGTTGGGTTGCTAAAGTCCTGTACATCGTTCGAGGCCTATTGTAATGTATATACTGCTGATATTCGGCCAGAACGAATTGCTGAATTTTTGTTGTTGAACGCTGAATCGCCGCGTTCGGTGCGTTTTGCCGCTGACCAAGTTGCGGCCTCGATTCAAGCGATCGCCTCGAATACCCTTGGGCGACGCGGCGATCGAGTTAAGCGCTTGGCTGGGCGCTTACAAGCAAGTCTTGATTATGGTCAAGTTGACGAGATTATGGCCGATGGCTTGAGCGGCTATTTAGCGACCATTCAACAACAATGCCAACAAATTCATACCAACGTCTATCAGACCTTTATTAGTTATCCGGTGGAGACAGCATTGGTATAAGGATGATCATGACAGCAGCACAACAGCGCATGTTGGCGGCCTTAACAGGCTTATCGGTGGGCGAAGCCTATGGTCAACAGCTTTGGCAGCAAGTTCAAACTGGGCTTGCAGTTGCCGACCAGCCCAGCCTTTTGCCAGCACCATGGCTGTGGACAGACGCAACCTTGATGGCATGTTCGTTGGTTGATCAATTATGGCATTATGGCGCGGTGCATAGTGCGGCGTTGGCTGCCGATTTGGCCTTGCGCTACACCCCAGTTCGTGATTATGGTACGTCGATGCATCAATTGTTGGCCAAGCCGCGTGATGGCGCAGCCGTCATGAGCGATGCTCAAAACTTATTTGATGGACAAGGCTCGTTTGGAGTTGGCGCGGCCATGCGGGTGGCTCCCTTGGGCTTATTTTTGGCTGATGCTCCGCTGAACGAGGTTGCTCAACAAGCGCAACTTTCGGCGCTTACCACCCATACCCATCCTGAGGCGGTGGCGGGAGCGGTGGCAGTGGCAGTGGCAGGCGCAATTCTCTGGCGCGAACGTGATCAACCGCTGCGCCAGCCCTCGGCAATCTTGGCCGAGATTGGGCAATATGTGCCAAGTAGCAGCCTTGAGCATCGTTTGGCCTTAGCGGCGGCAATGAATGATCGCCAAATGTGGCATCACATTGCTTTACGCTTAAGTAATGGCTATCAGCATAGCGCCCAAGCTACCGTTCCATGGTGCTTGTGGTGTGCTGTGCATTATCGCGATGATTATGCTGCGGCGATCGAGCAGGTGTGTGCAGCTGGCGGCAACTTTACCTCGATGGCCGCGATTGTTGGTGGCTTGTTGGCGGGCACGCTAGGCCGCGATTGTATTCCACCGCCATGGCTGCATGCCCGCGAACCTTTGCCAAGCTGGTTTTTGGCCAGCCTTGGCCTCGAAACTATTTGATTTCACGCTTGAAGTTTGGCAGGTGCTATGTACTACACCATTCGCCACGTTACCCGCTTTCGTTATAGCAACCCGATTAGCGAAAGCATGATGGAAGTTCGCAAACAACCGCGCACCGAGGGCGATCAACGCTGCTTATCGTTTGACATAACCACCAAGCCAAAATCAAAAGTCTTGGTTTATTACGATTCGCAGGGCAATACGGTGCATCATTTTGGCATTCCACGGGCGCATACTCAGCTTGAAATTATCACCCAAGCCTATGTTGAAAATCGGATTCAAGCGCCAGCCGACGATCTCATGCTTGATCTCAATACCTGGCAAGGTTTGGAAGATCATGCCTTGAACGGCCACGATTGGGATTATCTTAATTCCAGCCAATTTGTGCACTCGACCGATTTGCTGCAAGCGTTTGCCAACGAAATTGGCCTGAGCAAACAGCTTGATCCACTTACTTTGATTCGCCAAATTACCCAAGCAATCTACGATAAATTTGAGTATGTTCCGCAGAGCACCCGCGCTGATTCGCCAATCGATGAAGCTTTGGCCACCCGACGCGGCGTTTGCCAAGATTACACCCATATTATGCTCAGCCTCTTGCGTTGGTTACAAATTCCGGCGCGGTATGTGAGCGGCTATCTGTTTCATCGCACCGACGACAGTGTGCGTTCGGCGGCTGATGCCTCGCATGCCTGGGTTGAGGCGTGGTTGCCCAGCCTTGGCTGGGTTGGCTTTGATCCAACCAACAATGTGGTGGTAGCCGATCGGCATATTCGGGTGGCGCTTGGCCGTGATTATGCTGATGTGCCGCCGACCCATGGCATTTTCAAGGGCGAAACCCAAAGTACACTCGAAGTAGCTGTCCAAGTGTGCCTTGCCGACGAGCCATTACAAGCCGATCAACCATCGAAACTAGAAGGCTGGTCGGTGGTTGAGGGTGGCGATGTGGCGGCGGTGTTGCAACAAATGCAGCAACAACAATAAGCTTTTATCCAAAAAGCATGGGTGATTACTTGCCCATGCTTTAACTTGTCAGTTTATAACTCACCTTCGTATCATCCACCTCAATAAGTCCCATGGTTTTTAGTTGATTGATTAGCGCTTCTAGCTCAGCCTCAGATAGTTTTTTGAGAAAGATTGCGTTGATGGTACTGCTCAAGGTTTTAATAGTGCGAGGTTTTGAACTTTTATTGCCTTGAAGGCTGGTAATAATAACTTCGACCTGCGCATCTAAGGTTGAGGCTAGTGCTATCTTTACTCTGGGAATATCGTTAACGTTTTGAACGCGATTTGCAAAGATCTTTTTACTTTTGAGGTGCTGGATCAAGGGGTCAAAGCCCGTATCTTTGGAAACAATATGAAAATATGCGCTAGGCTCTTGGGCGGCTAATTGGCCGATATAAAACGCAATGTGGAAATCGAGCGCGTTGCTGCCATTACCAGAGATTTTAACGTAGCTAGCGCGTGAGCCTAACTGCTGAAGCGCGACCGCAATCTCAATTGGCACTTTGGTCTGATTTGCTCCCACGAAGATCAGCAGTTTAATATGCTCGTGGTTTAATGATTCGATCGTGGCTGGTTGCACATTTTCGTAATCGATCAGCACAAAATTGGTTCTCAAATATGCCCCCTTGGATGACCATCAGCAATTCTACACCACACTTGTTGCGCATTCACGCTTAAACTAGCTGTATCTTTATGATAATCCGTTTTTTGAATTTAACCAAGCTAAAATTCAATTGATTACAAATTCACCCCTAGATAAATACATTCCACAGAACCCACATTAGGGGGTGCAGGGGGATGAAAACCCCCTGCGTTTCCCGCCTTGAGGCGGGACGGAAGGGTGGTGAACCCCTTGGATCAAGCAAATAAATCTATATTCTGTGTGACTGCTGCTGTCACATTTGCTTGGTATGCTAGGCTTGCGCTGGAATAAAGAGTTGATACAGCATTAATCGAGTGTTGCATAGCGCAAAGGAGGCTTGATGATTCCCTCATCACTAAACCCGCCCCAAATCTTCCGCCAAACCGATAAACGCAATGTCCAAGAAGTGCCCTTTGTGGAGCTTGCCGATGGACGTTTGCAAGGCGTGGTTTCGAGTGGCTCGGATATTCAGCGGGTGTATGTGGCATATTTCGAGGCTCGCAGCCTCAATTTCTACTGTAGCACCAACAATAATCGCCCTTGTGGTGGTTTGCGTGGCAGCCCTTGCAAACATCTCACCAATTTGCTGGGCGAAGGCATTAAGCAATTTGGCATCGAAGGCATTTTGAAATATCTGCAATCTGCTCACGATCCAGCCCAAATCAATCATTTAGGCGATTTCTTGCGGATTGTTGGCCATAATACCAACCAAGCTCATGGTGCAATTTTTAGCCGTTTTCTTGGCTCACTCCAATTGCTCGAAATTCCGCTCAGCCCAATGCCACTGCCCGAGATGGATTGGTTTGCAGGGGGCCTGTGATGCTATCAGCGGAATTTAGCGCGAGTAACGACCTCATCCAAGCGATCGATCAACTGTTGCTGGCAGGCTTTACCAATCTCAATCATAGCCATCAAATGAGTTTGCAGCGGGTGGCTCAAGTTTATCGCGATACGCCGTTTGAGCAGGCGATGCTCAGCGCTGTGACTGATTTGAGCAATGGTGTGTTTCAACCAGCCGCGTTTATGTTGCTGGCGGTTGCCCGCGCATCGCTGCAAGCTGCCCAGCATGATCAACTTTTGCAGCAAATTCGGGTGCAACTTGGTCGCCCAATCAATGATCAATCAACATCAAAAGCCGTGGCGCTTGCCGCAACTCCGCCCTTGTTGGGTAGCGTGCAGCATTGGCTGACCGATTTAGCAGTAATGGGCTTTTCGCGACTGGAGCCAGCGATGATCAACGCCTTTACGCCAACCCTCGCCCAACTGCAAACTAACCCCGATTATCTGCGCACTTCGGCGATTCTCTCTGGTTGGCTGCATGAATTGCAACTTCAGCCTGAACAATTGCCTTTGTTTCGTTGGGGCGATTTGTGGACGCGGGCCATGCTTTCGACCCTCAGCCTGAATTCAACCCCACCAACCCAACCTGTCAGTGGCACGCTGTACCCCTTGGGCATCGAATGGCGACAACATTCCACGCTAGTTAGTTTGGTGGTCTATGCTGTGCTTGAGGCCGATTCCAAGGCTAGCTTGGCTACAATCAGCCAATCGGCCTATAAAGTTGCGGCAATTCAGCAGGATCAATTGTGGTTGCTGTTTCCTGAGTTGAGCCTGTTGTTCGATAGCTTGAGCACAGCCAAAGCCTTAGTGTTGCGCGATGCAGCAAGCTTGCCAACTGGCCAATTGCTGTGGGATGCGCAGACCGCCAGTTTGGGCGCTAAATATGATTTGCTTGATGTGGCCGAACGCTATTTTGGCCTGAATCCCAAACAATCAATTGCCCAAGCTCAACTTGCCCCCCAACAACGCCACCCAGTCCATGTGGCCGAGCCAGTTGTTTTGAGCAACTATCAACTCAATCAAACTACCGAAGCTTGCACAATAACGACTGGTGAACACAGTTTCATGCTTGAGCTTGGGTTGATCAACGGCACTGAAATCGATTTGGCGGTGCTTGAATCGGCTCAACGCTTGTTTGGCTTGGTGCGCTACGATGCTGGCGAGTGGCTGCTGCGACCTTTGGCAACCAGCCTGAAAAAAGGCAAGCCGCTATTTATTGGGCTAGAAAACGGCAAAGTTTTTAAGAAAGCGCCTAAAAATAATGCTGTTGGCATTCTCAAAGAGCGTGCTAGCCGCTTGCTCAGGGAGAAATCATGAACCAATCCGAGCTATTAAATCGTCGCCAAGTGCTCTATTGGCGTATGCTCAGCACTATGTTTGGCTATGACCAGCAGGGCGAAAATTTCGACAGCATGAGCCATGAGATTGCCCAAGATCTGGCCTTGCCTGAGTCGATTTTGCACCCAACACTCTCGCTGGAGCAATTGTTTCAACGTTACCCTGAGCTTGAGCCGGAGTTCAATCTGACTGAGCTTGACGATCGCCAAGATCCTACGACTTTGCGCCGTTCGTTAATTATTTCGAAGTTGTTGCTGAATGTCTTTGGCCCTCAAACCCAAAAACGCTCGATCAGCGCTGCCGAGTATGCCCAATGGCTCAAAGATGTGGCCCATCTTGAACGTTGTTTGGGTTTTCAGCCTGGAGCGTTGCGTCAAAGCCAACCTGGTCAAGGCCAAGCTAGCCAACCTGGTGGTTTGCAAGGTGGGCAGGGCGTTGGCTCAGGCTTCAATCTCTCCGAAGAAGAGTTGCGCCAAGTTATCCAAGGGCTGGAAAAAGATTTGATCAAGCGCATGGCTTTGCGCGAAGTGCTGCAAGATAATCGGCTTGCCGCCCAACTTACGCCTTCGATGGCGGTGGTTGAGCAATTGCTGCGCGATAAAAGCCATCTTTCGGGCAATGCCTTGATTAACGCCAAACGCCTGATCAAGCAATATGTTGATGAATTGGCCGATGTGTTGCGTTTGCAGGTGATGCAAGCCGTTTCAGCCAAAATCGATCGTTCAGTGCCACCTAAGCGGGTGTTTCGCAACCTCGATTTGAAACGCACAATTTGGCGCAATCTGACCAATTGGAATTCCAATGAAGGCCGTTTGTATGTTGATCGCTTGTATTATCGTCAAACTGCCAAAAAACGCACCCCAATGCGCATGATCGTGGTCGTCGATCAATCTGGCTCGATGGTTGATGCCATGGTGCAATGCACAATTCTGGCTTCGATTTTTGCCGGTTTGCCCCATGTTGATATGCATTTGATCGCCTTCGACACGCGCATGCTTGATCTCACGCCTTGGGTGCACGACCCGTTTGAGGTATTGCTGCGCACTCAGCTTGGCGGCGGCACAAGCATCAACGAAGCCTTGCTCTTTGCCAGCGAAAAAATTCAAGAGCCACGCAAAACCGCCGTGGTGCTGATCACCGATTTTTACGAAGGCGGTTCGGATCAAGTGCTGCTCGATACAATCAAAGCCATGATCGAATCGGGTGTGCATTTTATTCCGGTCGGGGCGGTCACCAGTTCGGGCTATTTCAGCGTCAACGATTGGTTCCGTACCAAGCTCAAAGAAATGGGTCGGCCAATTTTTGCTGGCAGCCCTCGCAAGCTGATCGAACAAATTAAGCAATTTATTACCTTGTAATGAAGGAGTTGTCATAATGTCTGATACCGTTTTGCGCTTGCCCGCCGAACTCAAATATGCCGATGAATTGCGCTATTTAGCCGAGCGGGATAACGGTCAACGCCCTGCTCGCTGGCAACTTTCGCCCCAGATGGTGCGCACCTTCGTGCTTGGCAGTACGCCTGCTCAAAAGCTTGATCGCGAGATTGCCCAAAAATGGTATGGCGACCCCAGCATTGCCGAGCGAGCGATTGTTACCTTGGCCTCGGATCGCGGTTTATTGTTGATTGGCGACCCTGGCACGGGCAAAAGCTGGTTGGCCGAATTGCTGGCGGCAGCGATTTGTGGCGATTCGACCTACGTTGTGCAAGGCACGGCAGGCACAACCGAAGACCAAATTAAATATTCGTGGAATATTGCCATGGTGATTGCCGCTGGCCAATCGCGTGATTCGATGATTCCTTCGCCCATTATGACCAGTATGCAACTTGGCGCGATGGGTCGGTTTGAAGAATTAACCCGTTGTACCAGCGATGTCCAAGATGCGCTGATCTCGATTTTGAGCGAAAAATATATTTCGATTCCTGAATTGCGCAACGATAATGTGGTGTTTGCCAAGCAAGGCTTCAACATCATTGCCACTGCCAACAGCCGTGATCGCGGGGTTAACGACCTTTCGTCGGCGCTCAAACGGCGTTTTAATTTTGTGCATATTCCGGTTGTGACCAACAAAAAGCAAGAACGCGAAATTATTCTGTTTCGCACGACCGAGCTTTTGGAGCGCCAACAAGTGCGAATCGACGTTGCGCCAACCTTGCTTGATGTCTTGCTACAAACTTTTGCCGATTTGCGCGAAGCCAGTGCCAGTGCTAGCTCCGACGATGCCAAACTTGAATCAGCGCTCTCGACTGCTGAACAAATTGGCGTGCTGGAAGATGCTGTGCTCTATTCGACCTATTTTGGTGAGCAGCGCCTCACGCCCGAGATTCTTGGACGCTCGTTGGTTGGCACGTTGGTTCGTCGCCGCCCCGAAGATGTCGCCGTGATGAACAAATTTTGGCATAGCGTGGTGGCCAAACACAGCGAGAAACACCAAGGCGAATGGCGTGATTTCATGGCTGGCGGTCAGGATGCAATGAAGGTCATCGAGGGGTAAACCCATGCTTGATTCACTAACCCAACAATTAAAGGCCACAGCGGCAGCCTTCAGCGAAGATGCTGAGGCACTGCAACGCTTGCTCCAACGCATGGCCCATGATGTTGAGCGAGCTGAACACGAGCCGCTTGATCTATTTCCGGTGGCGCATCATTCGCCTGCTTCGGCCTTGCAACTGGTACGCCGCTTGCATCAAAAGCAGCCAAAAGTTATTTACATCGAGCTTTGTGAGGATATGCTCGAATTAGTGGGGCATTTGCGCGATTGTAAATTGCCAGTGGCGTTTCAGGCGTTTGCCGCCGAAAGCGAGCTGGTTCCAGCCGAGGCGCTGCCAATTAGCGTGGTTGCCCCGCTGACCGAATCATCGGCTGAATATCAAGCGATTGCCTATGCCTTAACTCACCCCGAAACCCAATTGGTTTTTGTTGATCGGCCAGTTGATTACGTGTTTCAATGGCAACCCTTGCCAACAATTGACGAGAACGAAACCGATGACGACGATGAGGCTGCCCAACTGCATGGCAAGTCGATTGGGGTAACAATTGGCTCGTTGGAACCGACGTTTGACGATTTTCTGCATTATTTGCTGCAAAACTCCAACTCACGCCATTTTACTGAGTGGTGGGAGCAATATGTTGAGCGGGTGATTTTGCACGCCGATTATGCCATCTATCGCCAAGTAATGACCTTGGTTGGCAGCTTAATTCACCAACTTGGCCGCAAACCTCAAGATGTGGTGAATGATCGTTTGCGCGAACGCTATATGTGGACACGGATCAAACAACATTTAGCCGAGCATGCGATTGAGCCAACTGATGCGTTGTATATTTGTGGAGCAGCGCATTTGGCCAGCGATGTGGCCGAATTTGGCACGCACAATTCTGCGCAATGGGCTGAAATGCCTGCTAAAAGCAATACTCAATGGCTGTTTGGCCTGATTCCATCAAGTTTTGTGGCAATTGAGCAACAGTTCAATCATCCACCTGGCACGATTGCCTTGGCTGAATCGACCTGGCGCAAAAGCCTGAAAGCTGTTGATATTAAGGCCTTTCAGCTGAGCAAGGAGCAAAAACCGCCCAAAGCCAGTCGTAACAAAGTACCAGCCGTTGCCAGCCAACAACCCAACAATCCGCAGGCCTTGGCTAATTTTCTGGGCATGCCGCCCGAAGTAGCCGAAGCCGATCATGAGCAATTGATCGATTGGTGTGCGCGAATTGTCGGGTTGGCGCGGGAAAATGGCTATTTGGCGAGCACCGCTGATTCGATTGCCATCTATGAAACCGCCTATCTTTTGGCCAATATTCGTAATCGCCGCCAGCCCTCGCCCTACGATTTTGAAGATGCGGCGATCACCTGTTTGGAGAAAGATCGCACGCCACGCAAACGCAATATCAGCCAATTGTGTCGGGTCTTGTTGGGCGGCGATCGGGTTGGCACGGTTGGCTATGAATCGCTGCCACCATTAGCCAAAAATATCTATGATCGATTAGCGCCGTTGAATATCAACCTGTATGCCAAAACCAACCAACGCGCCTTAATGGATTTTAGCCAACGCCCCGATTTGCTTGATAGCTCAGAGTTGCTTTGGCGCTTGAATTATTTGCTGGGTAATTATGTAGTGCAGCCAATCATTGGCGAACGCAAACTTGGCAGCAAATCACTACAAGAATCGTGGGAAATTCGAATTGGCAAATACCAACGCGATGTGATTCAACTTGGCTACGAAGGCATTACGTTGGAGCAAGTGTTGGAACAGCGTATGCGTCAACGTGCTTTTGGCGATGATGCCACCGCTTCCAAAGCGCTGCATACCGCCGAAGCCAGCTTGATGTATTTGTATAGCCCACGCTTTACCGAGGAACTTGGGTTTCACAGCCGCGCCTTGTTGATTCAAGAAACGGGTGTGCAAGATGCGCCAGATATTTTCGATCGTGCTCGCCATTTGGTGCAATATTATCGCACTACGCCTCAAGGCTTGGCGGTTTGGCTCGAATCGTTTGTGGCAACTGGTTATAGCCATTATGCTTCGTTGCTACCGCAGGCTATCGCCGATCGCGGCACTACGCCCGAAGCAGTGGCAGGCATGTTGGGCTTTATCTTTTCGCTCGAAAGTTTGGCCTTATCGGTTGGCTGCCAGCGCAGCGAATTGCTGATTAGCGTTGAGCTAGCTGGCAAGGGCGAGGTTGCCCCCGATAAACTTGGTTTGTTGTGGGTGGCCGAGTGGCTGCTCAATCGGCGCAGTATTCAGTCAATGCGCGAATTTTTCGAGCATCTCACCGAAGATTCACTAAGTTTGCAAGGGCTGCCAGCCTACCTGAATGGCTTTATTTTGGCCTTGAAATTTGCCCCACGGATTGCGCTGTTCGTGGTTGAACTGTTGAGCCATATCTTCCGAATTGTGCCCGATTCGGTGCTGATTCCATGGTTGCCTGGCTTTATTTTGCAATTACGGCGCAATGCCACAATTCTAGAGCCATTGATTAAAGAAGCGGCCTTGGTTTTCCCAAGCGATTTGGCTGGCCTTGGTGCATGGCAACCCAATTGGATGCAAGATCAACAACGGTTGCCTGAGGGTGAAATTGCAATCAGCGCCGAATTAAGCCCTGACGATCAACTTGCCCATGATTTGCTTTTGGCTCACCCAGCCGGAATGCAGGCCTTGGCGGCGCTGTTGAATATCGGCTAAGCTTTTGGGGCGCGGTTGTTGGTGGTCGAAGATCGGGATTTAACGCAGCGGCGCAGAGCAAGCAAGGCTATAGGCTATCGGAGTATGCAGTAGTATCGCAATAATTCCGATAGCCTATAGCTGTAATGGTTTATAAGGTTAGCAGTGAATTTCGTGCCCTCACCCCCGACCCCTCTCCCACGGCGGCGAGAGAGGGGAGATACTGTGATCATGATCAAGGGTTTCCCCCTCGTCTCGCATACAAGGGTAGGTTTTACGACCCCTCACCCCCAGCCCCTCTCCCACTGCGGCGGGCGAGGGGTGTTCCAATGATCACGATGGGCTAGTTCCCCATCGCCTCGCATGCGGGAGAGGGGGCAAGGGGGTGAGGGAATGATGTCATTGCCAATCCAATGAACCATTACCCCTAACTGCTGATCCATGATCCCTAGCCCCTGCGTGAAGGCTACTTTGAGCGCTATAATACAGTCATTCGTTGGTTTTATTAATCTTTGGGAGTTGCAACGATGCCGCCCTTTAATCAACCAGCCCCACAACTTGGCAATCAATATAGCGATGATCGTCTACTCCAGCTTTATCTCCGCCGCCGCCTACCCGCCGATGTCCTTAGCCAAATCAAACCTGCGCTGCAAACAATCGGCGATTTAGCTGGCAACGAATTGTATCAGTTGCAATTGGCTGATCGTTTGAATGAGCCGCAATTAACCCAATGGGATGCCTGGGGCGAGCGGATTGATCAGATTGTATTGACCCCGCTCTGGCAACGTGCCGAGCAAATCGCTGCCAGTTATGGCTTGATTGCCACGGCCTACGAGCAAACCTTCCATGAATATTCGCGTACCTGCCAATTTGCTTTAGCCTATCTCTTCCATCCATCGAGCGATGTGTATAGCTGCCCCTTGGCGATGACTGACGGCGCTGCCCGAACCTTGCTCCAAGCGGGCAATCAGGCCTTGATCGAACGAGCCATACCGCATTTAATTAGCCGCGATCCCGACCAATTTTGGACGAGCGGCCAGTGGATGACCGAATCGACTGGCGGTTCAGATGTTGGGCTTTCGGAAACGATCGCCCGCCAAGCCGAGGATGGTACTTGGCGTTTGTATGGCCGCAAGTGGTTTAGCTCGGCTACAACCTCGCAAATGGCCTTGACTTTGGCGCGACCAGAGGGCAATCCCGCTGGTGGGCGTGGTTTGGCTTTGTTCTACGTCGAAACCCGCGATCAACGCGGGCGGCTCACTCAGATCGAAGTTAATCGGCTCAAGGATAAATTGGGTACGCGCAAAGTACCGACGGCTGAGCTGAATCTGCTTGGCACACCAGCAATTCCGGTGCAAGGCTTGCGCGATGGTGTGCGTGCGATTGTGCCGATGTTGCAAATTACCCGCACTTGGAACAGCGTTTCAGCAGTGGGCTTTATGCGACGTGGCATGGCGCTCGCCCAAGATTATGCCCAAAAACGCTGGGCTTTTGGCTCATTGCTCAATCAAAAACCACTGCATGTCGATACCTTGGCTGGTTTGCAGGCTGAGTATGCTGGGGCGTTCCTGCTGACCTTTTATTTAATCGAATTATTGGGCTTAGATGAAACTGGCCGAAGCACGCCCCAACAACGACAATTATTAAGATTATTAACATCTATTGCCAAATTGACCACCGCTCGCCAAGCAGTAAACCATACCAGCGAGATTATTGAGAGTTTTGGTGGGGCGGGCTATGTTGAGGATACAGGCTTGCCCAGCTTGCTGCGTGATGCGCAAGTGCTTTCGATTTGGGAAGGCACGACCAATGTTTTAGCGCTTGACAGCCTACGAGCACTTAGCGAAGATCCTGGCATTTGGCCCGTATTGCGTGAACAAGTCAATTTGTGGCTGAGCAATGCTCATGATCCAAGCCTCAGCCAAGCGATTGTGGTGGTCCAAACTGCGCTTGATCGATGTGAACAATGGCTCGCTGAAAGTAGCAATGATCGTAGTGTTGCTGAAATGGGGGCACGGCGTTGGGCATTAACCCTTGGGCGAGCATTGGAATTGGCGTTGTTAATCGAACATGCCCAAGCCGCCTTGATTGCCCCGAATGATCGTTGGTTGGCGGCAGCAGCCCGCCGGTTTAGTTGTAGCGCAGTTAATTTAATTGCCACAATCGATGCCAATGATAACCAAATATTGCTTAGTTGAGGGTGCTGGCTGTAAGAATAATACCTAACATTCTATAACAACCGTATTTCAATAAATGGCGCTAGTACTATAAAAAAGCAGGCTAGCCCTAGTACCGTTGGCTGTTTGCGTGCAATTACAGGCTAGGGTATAGTAGGGCAACTTGTTATTCTTCCCAATCTGCGGCGATGCAAATACTGGTTGTTTTAGCCCATTGAGCCAAAAAGGGTTTTTTCATGAAAGCACTACTGGCATGGTTAGCTCAGGTTGATCATCCGCTTGAGGATGTGCGGCGACGTGGCCAAATTATCATCAGCGTGATGTGTGCGCTCCTCGTTATTGTTGTGATTGCCATTCCTTCCCTGCTCTTTAATCCGAAACCATTGACCTCGGCTGTGGCTTTGGGCTTAGGCTTGGTTTTGGCGGTGGTGGTGATTCCGTTGGCGCGGCGTGGCAAAGTAACGTTTGCTGGCTGGATTGTGGTGATTACCACCTCCGTGATCGTCTCGATTCCGATGATGTTGCGCGGCGAAACCAGCTATACCCTAGCCTATTTACTGGTTCCAGTCTTGATTGCTGGGGTCGTGCTGCGCCCATGGCAAATTTTAATGGTCTTGGTTGGGGCATGGGTGATTATTGGCACATTGGCGTTTGTCTATCCCACAACCGATCAGGTTGCAACAACTGGTGGGGTGGTTACCCATGCGATCTTGATTACCATGATTGGTTCGATTATTAGTTTTGTGAATAGCCGAATTACGGTTGGGGCTTTTCATGCGGTTTCCGAAGGCCAGCGCACGATCGAGCAAAATGCCAAACAATTAGTCGAATTAAACTCCTCGTTGGAAGCCCAAGTCCATGAGCGGACTGCCGACCTTGAAAACGCTCTCATGAAATTGCAAGATCGGGCTAGCACCCAAGAACGCTTGCTTGATGAGATTGAACAGCAGCGTGAAGTGATTCGCGAGATGAGCGTGCCAGTTTTGCCAGTGGCGGCCAAAGTATTGGTGATGCCATTGATTGGAGCGCTCGACAGTGAACGCCTGACCCGCCTGCAAGAGAATGCCTTACAAGCGGTGCAGCGTCAGTCGATCAAACATTTGGTGCTGGATATTACCGGAGTTGTGGTGGTTGATAGCCAAGTTGCCCAAGGCTTTATTAGCGTGGTGCGCTCAGTACGCTTGCTTGGCGCTGAAACCATGTTGGTCGGGATTCGACCTGAAGTTGCCCAAGCCATGGTTTCGTTAGGGCTTGAATTGGATTCAATTAGTACCTCGGCGACCTTGCAAGAAGGCTTGCAACGCATCCCCAACTATAATTAATCGGGCTTGGTTGCTGGCTCAAACGGTTGGTCCCAACGATTGGCATAGGCTAAAGCCGCTGTGCGTTTGCGCTGCGATGAGGTCCAATCGATCGTTGGGCGGTCGGCGGCCTGCGGGATATAGCCCAAGCGATACAGCACCATCAAGCTATGTTCATCAGGAATTTGCAACAGCTTGGTGATTTTCTCCCATTGGCCCTCAACTTCCATCGGGGTCGAGATAAATTGCATGCCAATGCCCAACGATGTTGCAGTCAGCCAAATCGTTTGCATCACCGCGCCCAAGGAAAGTAGCGAGTACATGCCCGATAAATCATCGGGTTTGTATTCGCTTTTATCGAGCGTAATCCCCAAAATCAAGGGCGAACCAGCGACTAATTTCCGAGCATCTTTGCCGAGCACTTTGGGCACTTGAAATTTGGCCATCAACTCGCCGCCACGCTCAGTAAAGATATATTTAGCAAATGGTTTTAAAATTGCTGGCATATTGTCGATCAAAATCCCATCGCCCCGTTGATCAACTTCTTGCTTGGAGAAACGAAAATATTTGCGATAGCGTTGCCAGAAGCGGCCCCCCGCCATTAATTTCTGCATCGATTCACCTGCAATCTCGGCCAATTGCATGCGCGTCGTTTGATCTTGAATCACCACGAAACGCCAAGGCTGCGAATTGAAGTGCGAGGGAGCACAAGCCGCCATCTCCAAAATGGTTTGGACATGGGTCGGATCGAGCGGGCGATCTTCAAATGGGCCGTTGGTGGTGCGGCGCGAACGAATTGCATCAAGCAAATCCATAGAGACTTCCTTGTCTAAACGGGCGGCCATGGAATTGAGCGCTGCCCATACGAGGCGGGAAATTTGCCACTGCTAATCAAGCGGCTGAGCCGTTGGCGCATCGCTTTGATTTCACGTGGATAGAGCATGGTATTAAGTGCGATGGTCAGGCTGGTTTCTGGCTCTAAATTTTGATTGAGTTGTTTGAGGTCGGCCAAATCAGCTTCATCAATCTCCTGCCCAACCCAATCCCAAATCACGGTGCGCAACTTATATTCATCGTGAAAGCAGATGCCATGATCAATCGCCCAAATCCGTTGATCGTCGTCAACCAACACATGGCCACCCTTGCGATCAGCGTTGTTGATCACAATATCGAACAATGCCATGCGCTGAAACTCGCGTTCATGGCCTTCTTTCAAGGTGAAAAAATGTTGCTCATAATCGGCGTGAATCAGCAATTGCACTGAGCCAACGCCGTGTGGGCCTTCGCGGGTGACGGTTGGCGGCACTAAATGCCAACCCAAGGCATGGCTAATCAAAAATGCTGCGGCCTCGCGTTTGTACAACGTGCCCTGAGGGAAATCCCAGAGCGGGTTTTCGCCACGCTGTGGTTTATAGACAGCCCCAAGCACCAGCTCACTCTGATCGTCGGCGTGCACTTCAACCAAAAACGTATAGTTACTGCTCCATGGCAATAATCCCTGCAATTCCATCCGACCATCGCGCAGCACTTGCAAGATTGTTGCCAATTCGAGCGCTTGGGGTTGCTCTGATTCGTGATCGCTCATGGGCTACCTCAGTTGATTGTTTGGCTATAGGCTATTGACGTTAGGCTATCGGAACAGGATTTGATAATTCAATCGACGTTCCAATAGCCCATTGCTCTGCATTCTCCGCGCCTCTGCGTTAAACCGCAACGCCATAGTTCTGGATGAATCAAACGCCTATAGTCTATAGCCTTATGTTACATTTCCGAGGCTTTTTTATTGCCGTGGCCATTTTTCTTGACGCAGAGATGGCCTTCATCTTCCATTGGCTGCAAACATTGAGGGCAAATTGGCCGCCCGCCAGTGGTGATAATGTCCATGGCGTTGCGACTGAGTGCCTGCATTTGCGCCCGCGTTGCCGAAATCCGCACTCGTCGTGGATCGTTTTTGCCTTCCTCGGCCTCAGCATTTTGTTGCAAAATTGGGTCGATTTCCTCATCGTCCTCATCATCGGCCAATTGAAATTCTTCGACCTCGATCACCAACAAATCGCTGGTTGGGTCGTAGGCCAACGACATTTGGGCGATGCGAAAGAAGGGATTTAATGGGGGGCGCAGCAGCAATTCGGCGGGTGTTGGCTCCTCGGAAGCATCAGGTCGAGCAACCCCACGCTTATCCAACTCTTCCAAAATATCGTCAATGCGCAAGCAGAGTGCCCGAACCAGCTCTTTTTCGGTGATTAATGAAACCAGATCGCTACCTTTTTGAGCTTGTAAATAAAAGGTGCGTTGGCCTGGTTGACCGACTGCTGCTGCCGTAATATGGCTAACGCGCCGTAAATCGTAGACGAAATCTGACATGCCGAACCTTTCAATTCAGTGCAAGAGAGAGTTTAGTTTAGCCCACAGGCCGTTCAGTTTCCGGCGTAAGCTCGTTCGAATCGCTTGAAGCAGGTTTGGCTTCCGGAAAGCTAGGCATTTCGCCAGTGTGATTGACACATAGCACATGTGGCCCGCTATCGTTGACCGAGACAATCGTGACTGAGGCTGGGCTGATAATAATCCGTTGGAATAAATCTAAATGAACCCCCAAATAGTGGGCGATCATCGCTTTGACCACATCGGCATGGGCAAAAACGGCGATCAGCTCATCGGGGTGTTGGTGGCGCAAGGCTTCGAGTGCATCGACGACCCGATTTTGCATCTCGCGCAGGGTTTCGCCACCTGGAATGCGGGTGCCCGATGGAAAGCGCTGAATATTGGCCCAAGTTGGCGTATCAGCTAATTCTTTAATCGTGCGGCCTGTCCACTCGCCAAACTGAATTTCGCCAACACCCGCCAAGATTTGAATTTCGAGGCCGAGTTGCTGGGCAATTGGTTGGGCGGTTTCCACGGCTCGCTCAAGCGGGCTGCTATAGATTGCTTTGATCGGGGCTTTGGCTAAATGTTCAGCCAAGCGTTGGGCTTGAGCCTGACCTTCAGCATTCAGATGGACGTTGGGTGTCCAGCCAGCCAAGGCTTTGCCAACCATATCGTTGGTGGCATGGCGAATTAACAAAAACGTCGTCATTGGTATCGATTCCTCCGCTACGACGCACAATACATCGTATTATACGGCGATTTTAAGCGCAATGGAAACCGATATTTTAGCAATGGCACATTTGCAAGCACAGAATTATGGCTAGTGATATAGCTAGCTGTATCGCTTGAATATCGCTTTAAGGATCACTTAAGAACTAGTGTTGGGTAATTGAATATGGTGAAATAGAGCCAGACAACAAACTCCTACTTCGAAAACACTATCCACCAACTATTTCCTTACCTTGGAGGAAGCCATGGCTCATCCACGTCTGGTTCGATTGTTTTCGCTGATCCTACTGACCGCCTTGACCGTCCAGTTGGTACTGATTCCAAGCAGTGCTGCTGCTCAAAGCCAAAGCAAGCAAGCGACCCCCGCAAGTGAATTGCCTGCTACCCTGCCCGGCGAACACTACAACTATCCAGCAAACAGTATCTATCAATACTACTGGTCAACCTTGGTTGATACGGTTTCAACCACCCAAGAGCAAAGCAGTGGTGTTCGCAACGATAGCAACAGCTTCAATCTGCAAGGCTATTTGCAAGTCGAACGCTATGCCTACGATAGCTACAGTGCTTACCTGCGAGCCCAAGTTATTAACCCTGTGATGTACAACAAAACTGAGGCTGGCTGGCAACAGGTCACTGATCCTGAAGTGATTGGCCGGACTGCTGATGCTGAATTAGCTCGCCCTTTCTACTTCCAACAAGATCGTAATGGCACGATCTATGGCCTGTATTTCGATAGCGCTGATACTGAAGATGTGCAAAATATCAAGCGAGCAGCGCTTTCACAGTTGCAAATGTACCTCTTCTACGATCCAAATCCAATCGGCGAGTGCTCAGATCCTACCCAAATTCAGTGCTTGCAACCGTATAGCATTGGCGAAAGCGATGTTTCAGGCGTATATACCGCCGATTACACCAGCCGCATGATCGATGCCCAAACGGTTGAAATTACCAAAAAACGCACCGAAAAATCCTACAAGAGCTTTGCTGATCGTTCAATTGCCAATGCTGAAGCAACCAAAATTGAAAGCACCAGTGTTGCAATCTACGATTTGCGAGCAGGGATCTTGCTCAAAAATACCACGACCCAACGGATTCGCAGCGGCTTCAGCACCGAAAATAGCCTCAACAACTACGAAGGCTCAGGCTACGGCATTCAATCAGGAGCCGATTCTGACGATTCGATTCGCTATGAAGGCACGATTCCTGGCTTCTTAGAGCCACAATCATTCGAAGGCAAGGCCAGCACTAAATCAATTACCAACCTGATTCGCACAATCGAAGGCAAAGAATACAAATCAGCCGATATTGTCGCCAGCGTGACCAGCAATAAGGCTAATGCTGACCGTGGTTTGGCAGCTGCCGATTTGGCGACGGCCTTGAAGGAACTTGCAGCTGCACCTAGCGACCCCAACGCTGTAACTCGCCTTCGTGCAACCTTAAACACGGTTGATGGCGCTTTGGCCCAGCTTGATCAACAATTGAGCAAAGGCCGTACCAATCCAGCCTTGCACGAAGGGATTATCGGTGCCTTGACTGGCGTGGTTGATAGCCAAGCCCAAGCCATGATCATCAAGCACTTTGTTGGTAACCAAAGCCTGAATCAAACCACCCGAACTCAAGCCTTGACTGCGTTGACAGTTGGTGAGCCAAGCGCTGAAACCATCGCTGCTGTGCGCAACTTGGTGCAAGCCAATGGCAGCGATGCCAAGCAAGCCTTGTTGGTCTTGGGCGCAATTGCCAATAATGTGCAGGCCAAACAACCACAATTGGCGCAAGAACTCAGCCAAATTATTGAAACCAAGCTCGCCAAAGCCAAAACCGACCTCGACCGCGACCTAGCCTTGCGTGCCTTGGGCAATGCTGGCCCAGCAACCAACTTGAGCGTTATCAGTGGCTACTTGAGCCATAGCAACGAAATTGTGCGCACCTCGGCAATTGATGCCTTACGCAAGTTCCCAGCGGCTGAAACTCAAGCCTTATTGCTCCAAGCCTACACCAACGAAACTAGCCCAGTAGCTCGCCACACGGCTCGCGAGTTGCTCTATGCCAACGGCGATGCTCCAACGCTGAACGCCTTCGATTGGAATTGGCAAAAATTTGTTGGCGGTGGCGACCTCAAGGGCGAATTGAAAGCTCGCTTGTACTTGAGCGATGGCCCAGATATTACCGCCCTTGCCCACGGTGAAGCCAAAGCCCATGCCTGGTCGTGGAGCTACACCTTGGCCGATGCCAAAGCTACCTCATATGTCCAAACCGAAAATGGCACCAAGTATCGCTACTTTGAAGCCTATGTCAAAGTCTTGGGCAACAATGTCTTTACCCCAATCAAAGAACGCATCGCTTGTGGTGTTCAACGCACTGGCAATCTGTATCAAACCACGATGACCTTCTTCTCGGTAACTAAAACCTTTATGGTTGGCCCGATTCCAATTCAATTGGGCTTGTCAGCCAGTGGCAGCATCTCAATTCCTTGGAAGATTGTTGCAACCGCCTGTGATGTGCCAATCTCAGCCAGCGCCAATGTTTCGATTACGCCAACGGTTTGGGCTTCGGCCAGTGCTACCGCCGCTGTTACCATCTTTATCGCTCGCGGTGGCGTAGGCATCAACGCCGACTTCCTCAAAACCTCGCTCGAAGCCAAGGCCAGCGCGACCTACCACATTACCAATGGGTTCCACGGCAACTTAGGCCTGAACATCTCGGTTCAACCATTGGCAGTGCGCATTTTCCTCTGGTATCAATTGCGCAAATGGAATGGTAGCTGGAAGAGCCGCAACGAATGGACGATTTGGAATTGGAGTGCCGCAACCCAAACCTGGCCAATTTGGAACACAAATTTCTAAAGAAGCTTAATGAATGGCCCAAATGCAGTGCTCATGGCACTGCATTTGCTTTTTATCAGGACAAAAACCTACTCCCTGAGCCAAAAAACACTTGCATTCTTGGCACGGGTGATATAAGGTAGGTGATATCGCGAATGCTTGTGGTATTACGAGGATACTAAAGCCATGCGGCTGTCTTTCAATTCTGGTGAAGACAGGTAGTGTAAGGAGTAACTCCAAATGCATCAATCGGATTTGATCAAGGCCATTGCGGAAAAATCAGGTTTGAGCCAAGCCCAAGCTGGCAAAGCAGTTAACGCCTTGCTCGAAAGCATCACCGAAGCGTTGGCTGCTGGCGATCGGGTCGTCTTGACTGGCTTCGGGACGTTTGAAGTCCGCGAACGCCAAGCTCGTACTGGCTTCAACCCCAAAACCCGTGAGCCATTGGAAATTCCTGCTACCCGCGCCCCAGCATTCTCGGCTGGTAGCAACTTGAAAAAGGCTGTGACCGAGAAATAAGCTTGGTCACCCCTAAAAACCACGGCTAGGCCAAGCGCTTAGCTGTGGTTTTTTTAACTTGAAAATAGAACAAATGTTTTATATAATCAGCTGTTGTGTTTGTATGAGGAATGTGTATGCAAGTTTACGAACGTGCTGGTTTGACGATTGCTGGCTTGGCGACGCGCACCACCAATCAGGCCGAGGCTGATCCGCGCACGGGCTTGATTGGCCCGCTCTATCAGCGCTTTTTTGGCGAAAACATCAGCCAACAGCTCGCTAACGCCGATTTAACCAGTCGCTATGGGGTGTATACCAACTATGCCAGCGATCATCAAGGCGAATATGATCTGATTGTCGGCCATGCTGTAAGTAGCGATCAACCACAGCCTGACGGTTTGATCCAGATTACGATTCCAGCTCAGCGCTATCTCCGTTGGCAGGGCACAATTGCCCAACCCAGCGATGTGATTGGCATGTGGATGCACATTTGGGAGTATTTTAGCCAACCTCAGCTATATCAACGGAGCTATACCGCCGATTTTGAATACTATGATTTTGCCCAGCCCGATCAGGCCGAAATTTGGATTGCAATTCAGTAAAGTCTCCTTATCTTTTGAGTAAAATTTAGAACCGCAAGCATCCGAAAATTGTCCTTTAGGGGTGCAGGGGGATGAAAACACCCTGCGTTCCCCGCCTTGAGGCGGGGCGGAGGGGTGGTGATCCCAAACTTATAAAGCTTTAATCATTTGTGTTTTACAATCAATTGTGTAAGAAGCTACTTCAGGCTGAGTCAAGGCTTGTTCGATCGTCTCAAGTATTTAGCCAATAAACTCAGGATTTTCATGGGTCACTATAATTGCGGCATCTTTTTCAGTAGCGAAAGTCGTCATCGGCATAATCAGTAGCCCTGCTTGATCACGCCAGCCCAAATAATCGTGAACTACCACGCCCACAAGGGGCGTGGCTTCTGCCTTCAACGACAGCTACCAGCGTTTCGCTGGGTTTACACCATCTCGAGCAGCGTTTTGGCTTTCCGTCGTCCCAACGGCAAGCAGGCGTAGCCCTTCATACAGCATGTTGATCGCGGCGTTGCCATCGCGATCATGGGTCGTGCCACAGGTGGGGCATGTCCACACGCGGTCAGCCAGCGTCAAGGCAGTCTTGGAATGACAGAAGTGGCAAGTTTTCGATGAGGCGTAGAACCGCCCAATCTTAACAACTCGTCGTCCGTGCCATTCAGCTTTTTCCTGCAATCGTTGCATGAAGGTACTCAGTGCGGCATCACTGAATGATTTGGCCAGCTTGGTTCTCGCAAGGCCTTTAATATTCAGGTCTTCGATGCACACCACGTCAAATTGGCGAACTATCCCCAACGCATGCTTATGCAGCCAATCGGCACGTTGGTTGTTGATTTTCTTGTGGATACGGGCAACGTGCTTTTTTGCTTTCAAGCGGTTGTTGCTGCCCTTTTGGGCGCGTGAGAGTTTGCGCTGAGCACGGGCAAGTTTCTTTTGGCTTCGACAGTAGAACTTTGGTGGTGCTGTCTTCTCGCCCGTTGACAGCGTGGTGAAGGATTCAAGCCCGACATCAATGCCCACAGGTCGATCAGCTGTTGGTTGAACATCAGGGAGGTCGATATGACAGACGAAAATGACCCACCACGCGCCTGTGGCATCCTGTTTGATCGTTGCACTCTTCGCTATGCCTTGCAAGGGGCGATGAATGATCGCCCGTATCAGCCCGATTTTTGGCACGCTGATGGTATGTTCATCAACCACGATCACACCTTGCGGGAAGCGTAGGCTGTGCGGCGTGATTTTGCGTGATTTGAATCGCGGGTACTTGGCGCGTTTGGCAAAAAAGTTGCTGAAGGCCGTTTCCAAATCCATCAAGGTTTGTTGCAACGGTTGTGAGTGGCAATCACGCAAAAATGCCGTTTTGGGCTGACGTTTCAGATCAACCAATGCCGCCGCAAGCCGTTGATAGCTCAGCCGTTGACCCGTTGTTTGGTAGTGGGTTTGCTTGCAGTGCAGCGCCCAATTCCAGACGAAGCGCCGACAACCCGCCCACTGTACCAAGGTTTCAACGTGGGTCGGTGTGAGTTGCAGACGGTATTTGTAACAACGGGTCAGCATTCGCATGAGCAGACTTCCTTTTACGTATTGACACTATACCACTACGTTGTTCAATAATCAATATATTT
>NZ_DOPT01000025.1:0-15197 GCF_003512625.1 Herpetosiphon sp.
GTTTTAATCAGCATCGATCACCACCCTTCCGTCCCGCCTCAAGGCGGGAAACGCAGGGGGCTTTAATCCCCCTGCGCCCCCTCAAGGGCAATCAGTGGGAGATAAACATCCACCGATGAACCATGCATTCCGTGGTTCGCAGCGGCAACCGAATCTTGTAAGCTGGAGATGAGGGCATATACTTCATTACCAACCCAATAAACCATTACAAAACACTACACCCTATTCCAATAGCCCAAAGCCCAAAGACTATAGCCATCAATTACTCTGCACCTCTACGTTAAAAACCTGACTTCTAGCCCCTGAGCTCTCGTCGCTACTTCTGATAGCGTGTAATCAAAAAGCCATGCTCTTTGAGAAATTGCAAATTAAATTTAGCAACCATGCGGTGTTCGGGCTGGCTGGGCGCAGCAAAATGGCTGATAAAATAGCGCTCACCATAGTAAAACTCAATCTCGGTCGGCGTAATGCTAAATGGTGGGGTGGCCATCAGCGGTGCATATTCTAAAGTGATAATCATCTGCTGGCCGCCAACAGGCAATAATTGATCGATCGTCGCGCGATACTGGTTGCGCATCTCGTGGGGCAAGGCAACCAAGGCCGCCCGATCATAGACTAAATCGATGTTGCCAACATCAGCGGTGGTTAAACTCAAGACATCACGATTCAAAATCGTAATATTGCCGGAAACATAGGTGGTTGGGTCGGGTTGCACGTAATCAAGCTCTTGCTCAGCAAAAAATTGCTCAATCGCAGTGGTTACCAACTCCACCCCAATCACGGCCTCGGCATATTGGCTAAACCAACGCAAATCATTGGTTTTACCACATAAAGGCACCAACACCCGTTTGCCCTGCAAAAATTCGGGCGTAGCAAAATGCTCAACATACGGGTGAATATCGCGCCGATGAAAGCTGGTTGCACTACCGCCTTGTTGCCAAGAATTGATCCAAAATGTCGCTTCCATTGTAGGCTCCTTAATCTCACACAAAGGTGCAACCGATGCCCCAAGCAAATTGCTGGCGAGAAAAAGGGGCGCATAGGCTAACCGCATCACAATGGTGATTATCCTACACGCTTCTCACACTTGATTCAAATATTAATTGCTCATAATTAATTAACATCCTATTAATAAAACCTTGGTTAAAGGTCGTTAGACTAACGCCTATCATTTGGCCTTGGTTAATTTTTTTAGCTCTTTTAAGGAGTCTGTATGTCGCTGTCGCGTCGCCAGTTATTGTTGGGCGCTGCGCTAGGGGCCACAGGCGCAGTCGTTCATGAGGATGTTGGGGCAGCGCCGCTGCAACCCTCGACAACTGAAGCCATGGCAACTCCGCCATTCGAGGTCATCGCGCTCTCGCGCATGGCCTACGGAGCACGTTCGGGCGATTTCGCCCGAGTTCGTAGTATGGGTTTAACTGCCTATGTCGATGAGCAGCTTAACCCTAATTTCAACAACGACACCGATTGTAACACCCGTATCGCCAACGCCACCTTGCGCATTGTCTACGCCGCTGGCACGGGCTTTCCGGCCATGGATGAAATGCGTGGCCTTGTTACCCTCAACAAAACCCAGCCCGAATTATGGGAATTGCGCGTACATCCAGCCAACGCTGAGCGCATTCGCCCAATCGATGAAGTGGTAGCCGCCAATTGGATTCGCGCAATCTACAGTAAATGGCAACTATTCGAGATTATGACCGATTTTTGGCATAATCACTTCAATGTCTGGGCCTATAGCGATACGCGCATCTCTTCGCTTTGGCCCTATTACGACAAAAGCGTGATTCGCGCCAATTGTTTTGGTAACTTCCGCAGCTTTCTCGAAGCGGTGGCCACCAGCCCAGCCATGCTGTATTACCTTGATAATGCGACCAGCCGCGATGGCCCCGCCAACGAAAATTATGCCCGTGAACTATTTGAATTGCACACCTTTGGTTCGCAAAATTACCTCAATAATATCTACGACAACTGGCAAGAAGTACCGCGCGATTCGCAAGGCCGCCCAATCGGCTATATCGACCAAGATGTGTATGAGGCGGCCCGCGCCTTTACAGGCTGGACGGTGGCCGATGGCACAGGCGGCATTCCCAACACGGGTTTATTCCATTATCTCGATACATGGAACGATAATGCCCAAAAGATTGTGCTGGCCAACTTCTTAAATGCCAATGCTGGCCCCCAAGCTCATGGCAAAAAGGTTTTGGATCTTGTAGCCCAACATCCGGCCACAATTCGCAATCTTTGTACCAAACTGTGTCGCCGTTTGGTCAGCGACAATCCACCAAGCACGCTGGTAGATAAAGCAGTCGCCACATGGACAGCCAACTATTCAGCCCCTGATCAGATTAAGAAAACCATTCGCACAATTTTGCTAGCTCCCGAATTTTTGAGCACATGGGGTGGCAAGATTCGCCGCCCGAATGAAGTTGTTGCCGCCTATTTGCGCTCAACTGGAGCCGAAGTTAAACCGAGCGCCGAGCTATTTAGCTGGGTTACCTTGGCGGGGTATCGCATGTTCAATTGGGCTACACCCACCGGCCACCCCGACGAAAGCGGCTATTGGAGCAGCAGCAACGCCCTGCTCAATACCTGGAACTTGTTATTCCACTTGCAGCAAAGCTACTTCCCGCCTGCAACCTTCGATTTGCAAGGCCAAATGCCGGGCAGCGTCACCACCGTGCGCCAAATCGTCGATTTCTGGATTATGCGCATGCTTGGCTATCAACCTTCAGCCTTGGTCAAAACCAAATTGCTCAAACTGATGGGCCAAAATGGCAATCTCGATCAACCACCAACTGGAACCGCCAATGACGTTAAATTACGCTTGAGCAGCCTTGTGCATATGATCGGCATGCTCCCTGAATTTTATACGCGCTAGGAGGCTGCAATGGATTTAACCCGTCGTCAATTTGTAGTTGGCTGTAGCAGCGCGATTGCAGCTATGGCTGGTGGTCGGCTGGGTGGTTTGGCTTTTGCCGAGCCAGGTGATATTAACCGTGATATTTTTGTGGTGGTGTTTCTGCGTGGTGGTTGCGATGGCATCGGTATCGTTTCGCCGCTTGATGATGCCAATTTTCAAGCCGCCCGTAGCACAATCACCTTTCCAAGCAGTGGCACAGGCGCGGGCTTTGAATTAGGTTCATTGAGCAATGTGCCGTTTTGGTTGCACCCCAAAGCGGCTGCCTTCAAAGAACTCTACGATAGCCAAGATTTGGCCTTTATTCACGCTAGCGGCTTGACCAACGGCACCCGCAGCCACTTCGATGCCATGGATTTTATGGAACGTGGCACGCCCGACAATAAATCAACTAGCACAGGTTGGCTGACCCGCCACATGGCTGCCACTCGTCCCGATGGGGTTGTGCCAGTTATGTCAACAGGATCAGCTTTACCTGCTTCGTTGCTTGGCAGCCCGAATGCCGTCACGATTTCGAACGTGCAGCGTTACGCTATGCAAGGCTACTCGACCTATGGGGCGCAACAACAAGCCTCATTAAACGAAATTTATAGCCAAACTGGCAGCTTGCTTGATGGCCCAGCCACCCGTTTGCTTAGCTCAATCGCCGCAGTCAAGGCACGCAACCCCGCCAATCCCTACGTGCCAATTACCACCTATCCTGCTGGGGGCTTATCGGATTCGCTCAAAGCCATCGCCCAGATGATCAAACTGGATGTTGGTTTGCAAGTTGCGACGCTTGATTTTGGTGGCTGGGATACTCATGAATCGCAGGTGCCAATTTTGGGCAACCAACTTGATTTATTGACGCGTTCGCTGCATGCCTTCTACAACGACTTGGTTGATTACCACAGCAAGTTGACGATTGTGGTGATGAGCGAATTTGGCCGTCGCTTGAAGGCCAATCGTAGTGCTGGCACCGACCATGGCCATGGCAATTTGGCGATGGTTTTGGGCGGCAACGTCAATGGTGGGCGAATTTTCGGGCGCTGGCCAGGCCTCGCCAATGCCCAACTCGACCATGGCGTTGATTTGGCGATTACCACCGACTATCGCACGATTTTGAGCGAAATTGTGGTGCGCCGCTTGCGCAACAATCGTTTAGGCTTGGTTTTCCCACAAATTAGCCAATATCAACCGCTTGGCTTAGTACGGGGCACCGATCTAACAATTGATTGGACTTCAGGCTTCCGCTCATATTTACCAATGGCCCGCCGCTAGCAGCACCGTTGCGTCCAACAGCTCGATTATAGGGTTATTAGCAGCCATCCAGATTTTGGATGGCTGCTAATCCATGTTGGGATATATTGTAAAAAGCCCTCGGTATCCGTAAAAGTCCATTTGCTTATACAATTACGACAGGATTTAGTAGCGCAGCTAAGCGGTTGATCAGAGCTTCAAAGGTTGCGGCGAGTGTGTGAGATTGCCAGCAACCTACGCTGATTGCGCCAACTGCCATGGACGAGATAGCCTATGATTTTGCAAGAGTTTGCCCGATATCATTCGCATTATTTTTTTGATCCCGATGACGCGATCTTAGCACCGTTGAAAATTTCCAATCCACGCGCCATTGATGGTTTGATTTGTATGCTGCCTGGCAGCGCAGTCGTGTTTTATCGTACTCCGCGCGGGCTATTTTTGCGCTTGAATCGGCGTGAATTGCAAATTGGCGATGCTACCAGCGCCGATGTGATTCGCGGCGAAACCAACACCCTGATTGTCTATGAACATGTGTATGAGCGTTTGCGCTGGAGTTACACCCCACCAGCATGGATCGCACCACTCGTGCCCAACGAACATGCTAGCCTCGACGAGGAGCATTTTGATTTTGGGGTGTTTATCTACAATGTGCTAAGCAACAAGCAACGCAAACGGCTAGTTTTTTCGCGCAAATAAGCTTTCTTCGCAGATTCTTCACGGGTTCAGGCTACAATACAACCATCACCCAGTGGAGGCTTGTATGAGCGCAAAGATTTTAATTGTTGAAGACGAGCGCAAAATAGCAGTTGGTTTACAAAATTATTTAGAGGGCGTAGGCTATAGCACCATCACCGCCAGCGATGGCCAAGCTGGCCTCGATATGGCACGGCGCGAGCAGCCCGATTTAGTTTTGCTCGATTTGATGTTGCCTATGGTTGATGGCTTTACGGTTTGTCGTACCTTACGCGCTGAATCAAGCGTGCCAATTATTATGTTAACTGCTCGGGTCGAGGAAGTCGATTCATTGGCAGGCTTGGAGTTGGGCGCTGACGATTATATTACCAAGCCATTTTCGCCGCGCCAAGTCGTTGCTCGGATCAAAGCCGTACTACGCCGCGTTAATGGCGAGCTAGAGCCACCCATGATTGTGCGCAAAAGTGGGATTGAGATCGACTTGCAACGCCGCACCGTCGTGATTGAGCAAAACCCGATCACCAGCCTAACGCCCACCGAATTTGATTTATTGGTAACTTTAGTGCGCTCAGCAGGTCGCCCCTTGACCCGTAGCCAATTGCTTGATGCGGTGCAGGGGGAAGAAGGCGAGGCTTATGATCGCACCGTCGATGCGCATATCAAAAATGTCCGCCGTAAGATCGAGCCAAATCCTAGCGTTCCGCGCTATATTTTGACGGTCTTTGGTGTGGGCTACAAATTTGCGGAATAAGCTATGAAACTGCAACGAAAATTATTATTAACCCACATCGCAGTTGCCCTCGTTGCAATTTTGCTGATTACGGCGGTGGCCAACTTCACCGTCAATCGCTATTTTAGCGATCTTGCGGCCAAACAGGCCAAACAAGCAGCCCAAGAGTTTGCGCCAACCTTGGCAACCTGCTACCAAATTATTGGCAGCTGGGATTTTAATGGCCAGCGTTGTATGCAGCTTGGGCCACGACCGTTCATGCCGCCGCAATTTCGCCATGTCGTGGTAGTTGATACCGCTGGTGAGATTGTTTTTGATAGCCGTGGACGCGGCCAAATTAATAAACCAACCAACACCATTACCCAACGCGATATTGAACGTGGCGAATCAATTAATGCTGAAGATGGCACGGTGATTGGCACGGTGATTGTGCGACCCAATCAAGGCCAATTTGGCGCAGATGAAGATTATTTTTTGAGTATGGTGCGGCGTAATATTTGGTTGGCCGGAGCAATTACCGCCCTCTTAGCCTTGGCTATTGGCATCGGCCTGGCGCGAACCTTGGCCGCGCCGTTGCGCAGCCTGACTGCCGCCGTGCATCAACTGGCTCAGGGCGAACGTTCAGTTCAAGTTGACGATTCGGGCAACGATGAAATTGCCGAATTAAGCCAAGCCTTTAACACCATGAGCAGCGAACTGCATCGCTCTGAGCAAGTGCGCCGCCAGATGGTTGCCGATATTGCTCACGAATTGCGTACCCCTTTGAGCGTGCTGCAAATTGAGCTTGAAAGCATCGAGGATGGCGTGAGCAAGCCCACACCGGCGGTGATTAGCTCCTTGGGCGAGGAAGTACAACAACTTAATCATCTGATTGAAGATTTACGCACACTTTCCTTGGCCGATGCAGGCCAGTTGACTCTCAATCCAATTGAGCTAGAACCCCAAGATGTGGTCAATCGTGCGGTCAATCGTATGCAGTTGGCGGCACGCGAAAAACAATTGGAGCTAGCCAACGATAGCGCCGAACAGATCGATTTGGTCCATGCTGATCCATCACGCCTACAACAAGTGCTGGTTAATCTTTTGCAAAATGCCGTTCGCTACACCCCGCAAGGTGGTAAAATTCGCGTGACCGCCCGCCAAAGTGCTGGTGAAGTTATTTTGGGTGTTCACGACACTGGTGCAGGCTTCGACCCAACCGAGGCTGCCACGATCTTCGAGCGCTTTTATCGCACCGATAAAGCCCGCGCTCGTGATACGGGCGGCACAGGCTTGGGCTTGGCAATCGTCAAAGGTCTCGTGACCGCAATGGGTGGCCGGGTTTGGGCAACCAGTGTGCCGAACCAAGGTTCAAGTTTCTATGTTGCTTTACGAGCAATCAGCACCAAGGAGGGTGTATGACCGATTTGCCTGATGTAAGCGCAATGAACGAGTTTCAACGCGGCACACTTGCAGACACGCTTGGAATTAGCTTTACCGAAGTCAGTTTGGATCGCGTAGTAGCAACCATGCCAGTTGAGCGCAAGGTGCATCAACCATTTGGCTTGCTGCACGGCGGAGCATCGGTTGTTTTGGCCGAATCGCTGGCCTCGGTGGCTGGTTGGGCCAATGTGATGCACAACAATCAATTGGTGGTTGGGGTCGAAATCAACGCTAACCATCTGCGCTCAATCCGCAGCGGCGTGGTAACCGGAGTAGCCACACCACTACATCGTGGGCGGCGCACCCAAGTTTGGGAAGTACGAATTAGTGATGAGCAAGATCGCTTGATCTGTGTGTCGCGCTGTACGGTGGCCGTGGTTGACGCTGAGGCTTAGCGATTAACTTCTGCCAACAGTGCGGGCAATTCGGCAATACTGGCTAAAACCCATGTTGGTTGCGCCATGCTGGGGATTAAGGTTTGATCCTGACCCTTGCCTGTGCGCAACCAGACACTTGCCATCCCACTGTTTGCTGCCCCCACAATATCAGTCGTTAAGTCATCGCCGACCACCACAACTTCATCTGCCGACAAATTCAAGGCTTGCATCGCCTGCTCAAAAAACGTTTTTGTGGGTTTGCCCAAAATTGTTGGCGCTATTTGGCTGGCATATTCCAGCAAGGCCGCAAACGCTCCAGTATCAAGATTCAACCCCGTATTGCTTAAATAATTGCGGCCAGGCTGACTCACTAAAAATTCAGCTCCCTGCAACAGATGCCGAAAGGCCACGTTGAGGCTTGCATAGCCATCAACCTCGCCACAATGCGCCAACACCACATGGCTCACTGGTTGATCAGCCTTAGGCGGATACTGCTGTTCAAGCCATGTTTTAACCGTTCGCGGAGCCAAAATGTACAAATTAGGGTCGGTATTGGCGAGATAGGTAGCAATCGCCTGCAGCGGATTCATAATTTCATGCGCTTGGATCGGGATTTGGCGGGCTTGGAGTTTGGCCGCCAAAGTTTCGGGCAATTGTGAATCGGTGTTGGTTAAAAATAACAATTGATAGCCAGCTGCCCGTAATTGCTCGATTGCTGCCACCGCCCCCTCGATAAGTGTGCCAGCGCTATAAATCGTGCCATCAAGATCAATTAAACATCCGCGAATTGGCATTGTACATTCCTTCGTTTCAAATAGATCTGACCGCAATTGTATCAGTTTAGGGTTTGTGTGTTCTCAATTCCAGTAGTTATCCATTTCACCACCCTTCCGTCCCGCCTCAAGGTGGGAGACGCAGGGTGTTTTCATCCCCCTGCACCCCCTAAAGGACGATCTGTGGATGACTAGACAATCAAAGAAGCCTCTGGAATTATAGGCTTTGTAATATAGCTAACCCTTATCTTCCAACTACAACAGCAGCATAATCAGGGCTAATTCGTGGTAGGATACAGCCTGATAATGCTGTTGCTCGTGGGGAGAGCCTTGTATGCAGATTGATATGAATGATTTTGTGATGCGTTTGGTGGCGATTGTTTTAGGCGTAACCATCCATGAATTTTCGCATGCCTTTGTGGCCTTGCGCTTAGGCGACCCAACCGCTGCCCAAGAAGGGCGAGTTTCGCTCAATCCGGTGGTGCATTTTGATCCGCTGGGCGCGTTTATGATGTTTTTCGTGATGCTGGGCTATGCCCCGATGGCCTGGGGTCGGCCTGTGCCAATCAATGTTTTTCGGATTCGCTGGGGGCGACGAGGTTTTGCGCTTTCCTCACTGGCAGGCCCAACCAGCAACTTACTCTTAGCCTCAATCTTTGCCATCCCGCTCTATATTAATGGTGGGATGTGGCTTTCCGAGCAACTCTATACATTTCTCTATTATGTAATTATAACCAATATTGGCTTGGCGGCCTTTAATATGCTGCCCTTGCCACCACTTGATGGCTTTAACACCTTTGCTGGCTTGTTGCCACAAGGCTGGGCTACGCCAATGGAGCGTTTACGGCGGCCAGCTAATATTATTTTGATGATTTTAATTCTGTTGCCATGGATGATCAATCGGCTTAATCTTGGTCAACTTGATCTTGACCCACGGATTTTAGATGCCATGATTGCCCCGATCTTCCAATTATTCCAACGGATCGTTTTGCCCGTTGCTGGTTGTTGTCATGCCGTTGGCCATAATCATGATCATGCTGAAGCCTAGGAGTTTTCATGAGTGCGCTGATGCGCTTAGGCCAACTCTGGGCGGCTTTACGCGCCAAGGTAACTCCCGCCGAACGCGCCTTAGTGCAACAACTTTTAGCGAGCCACGAGTATCCACTGTTTGAACGCATGCCGCTGTATGATCAACGCCATTGCCTTGATGTGTATACGACCTTAGTTACTGCGGGTGAGCAGGATGCCGAATTGCTGCGGCTGGCGTTGTATCACGATACTGGTAAGGTTGATCGTCAAGGTCGGCCCGTATCGTTGATTTGGTATGGGATTGCGGTGGTATGGAAACAGCTTGCGCCGCGATTTTATGCTTGGGCCGCGCAAAAGCCGCGTTGGTGGTGTCGTTCAATCTATCGCTATGCCCATCATGGGCCGCTCGGAGCCGATTTGGCGGCTGAGGCTGGTTGCTCAGCCACCATTGTCGCGACTATTCGCCATTATCATGACGATGCGCCAACTGGTTTGGCCGCCCGTTTGCGTTGGGCCGACGATCAGCATTAATTCAAGGAATCGGCTGTGATTGAATATCTACTACAGGCGTTGGGCTTGGGGCTGGCGGCTGGCCTCTTGCCTGGGCCAATGTTGGGCTTGGTGATTCGCGAAACCTTGGAGCATGGTCGCCGCGCTGGTTATTTGGTAGCCTGCGCCCCGTTATTGACCGATGCGCCAATTATCTTGATCGCGCTGTTTGTAGCCAATGCCTTACCAGCCAGCATTAATCGTTGGTTGGGCTTGGCTGGTGGGCTATTTTTGATTTGGATGGGTATCGACGCATGGCGAGCCAAGCCACCAACTGAGGCGAGTGGCGCACCATGGGCTAGTTTATGGCGGGCATTAATCACCAACTGGCTTAACCCACATCCATGGTTATTTTGGCTGCCAGTTGGCGGGCCATTGTTGATTAGCATTCAACGTCAGCATAGTTGGTTGGCGACTGTCAGTTTTTTGCTGGTGTTTTATCTTTTGTTGATTGGCAGCAAAATTTTCCTATGCGAAATCGTTGCTCGTTCGCGGCGTTTTTTGCAAGGCGCGGCCTATCGTTGGGTTATGCGCGGCTGTAGTGTTTTATTGATTGGCTTGGGCCTAGTACTTATAGCTGAATATCTAGGCTGATCGGCAATTGAGCAGGTTAGGCATTATCCCCCATTCAGGTGGCAATAAAGCTTGACCTTGGTACACTCTTTGCTTGAGAGCATAATGCTATAATCGAACGAACCCAAGCTTTTAACCATAGATGAGTACTGTTATGAACGCATTAGCGTGTACAAATTGTCAGATGTTGCTAGCACCAGGTGCACGATTCTGCTCGCATTGTGGAACGGTTGCGCCAACGCCACCAGCTATCAACCTTCCACGCGAAGCAAGCGGCACGCTGCGACGTGGGGTGATTCTCCAAGAGCGTTATAAAATTATGACCTTTATTGGAGCTGGTGGTTTTAGTCGGGTTTATGGTGCAATCGATTTGCGGCTCAAAACGCCCTGCGCCATCAAAGAAAACAATGAATTTGATCAATCGGCTCATGCTCAGTTTTTGGCCGAAGCCCAATTGTTGGCGCGTTTGCGCCACCCCAGCATGACCAAAGTCACCGATTATTTCACTGATCCCAGCGGGGCGCAGTTTTTGGTGATGGAATATGCGCCTGGTAAAGATCTCGAAAAGATGATGGATGAAGCCGAAGAGATGGTTTCATGGCGCAAGGTGGCCGAATGGGGTCAAATTGTCTGTGATGTACTGACCTATTTGCACACCCAAGAGCCGCCAATTATCCACCGCGACATTAAACCCGCTAATTTGCGTTTGACTCCCCACGGCGACTTGATGGTCATCGACTTGGGAATTGCTAAAGAATATCGCGATGGCTCAGCCACAACTCGCGCCGCCCAAGCATATTCGGGCGGCTACTCACCAATCGAGCAATATTTGGGGCAAGGCACTGACCCACGTTCAGATTTATATGCCTTGGGTGCAACGCTCTATCATTTGTTGGTTGGCAAGATGCCACCCGAAGCACCAAACCGCTTGCGCGGCATTTCGATGCAAACCGTTGAGCAAGCTCGCCCCGATATTCCAGTGTTGTTGGCGCGGGCAATCGATCGCGCGATGGCGATTGAGCCTGATCATCGCCCACCGAGTGCTGCGGCTTTGCATATGGTCTTCGAACGAGTGCTTGAGCAAGATCAAGCGGTCAGCATCAGCCAACCTGCGGTGATTGCCCAAGCGGCAACCGCCCGAACCCTGCAAGCTGCGGCGCATGCGGTTGCTACGCCTGTGGCAATCAGTCAACCACGCATCGGCACGCAACCGCGCTCAACCACCAATGCTGGTCAACCCAGCCGCCCATTACATGTGCCAAGCGAACTGCGTGCTGAACGCTTGCCGCATGGCATTATTTGGGAAGGTGATCGGCGTGAAATGGTGCGGGTTATGGCAGGGCCAATGCCAATGGGCAGCGAGGGCAATGATCCCGATGAAGTTCCAGTGCATCGGCTTGACCTCAAAACGTTTTTGATCGACCGCTTTCCGGTGACATGTGCCGATTATGCGCGTTTTGTGCAGGAAACCGGAACAACACCGCCACGGTATTGGGGTGGCCCATTGCCGCCGCATATGATCGAAGATCATCCAGTCGTCGAAATAACGCACGACGAAGCGCGAGCTTACGCACGTTGGGCTGGCAAGCGCCTACCAACCGAAGCCGAATGGGAAAAAGCGGCAACATGGGATGCCACAACTGGGCACAAGCGGGTTTATCCTTGGGGCGACCAATGGGATGAGCATCGCGCCAATGCGCGGGAAGGCGGAGCTGGCGGAACCGTGCCAATTGGCGCGTATTCACCACAGGGCGATAGCCCATGTGGCGCAGCAGAAATGGCTGGCAATATTTGGGAGTGGACAGATACGGCCTATAAGCGCTATCCTTATGACCCAAGTGATGGCCGCGATTTCCCCAAGAATGCTGGCTTGCGCGTCACCCGTGGTGGGTCGTGGTCGTGTTCGCCGGATGCATTACGCGGAGCGAATCGCAACATAGCTGCTGCCAACGATGCCGATTTTGAGGTGGGCTTCCGTTGTGCCGCTGATGTACGCGAGGATTGGTAATGACACAAACTGCCTTAGTGTTGCTGGATGTTCAAGTCAATATGTTCGCACCCGAGGCAACGGTCTATGCTGGTGAACGTGTGTTGGAAGCAATTGCCAGATTAATTCGTGCTGCGCGGGAGAATAACGCAGCGGTGGTGTATGTTCAGCATAATGGCGGCCCCGATGATCCTGATGCACCAGGCAGCGCAGGTTGGCAATTGCATGAGGTTTGTAAGCTCCAAGCAGGCGATTTAGTTGTGCAAAAAGAAACACCTAATGCCTTTTTGCACACCGATTTGGCCGAAATGCTGCGCCAGCGCGAGATCAAACAGCTAGTTTTAGCGGGCTTTCAAACTGAATTGTGCATTGATACTACCTGTCGGGCAGCTTGGTCGCGCGGGTTTCGCGTCAGCCTTGCCGCCGATGCTCATAGCACTTTCGATGGCGAAACCCTCAAAGCAGCCCAAATTATTGCCCACCATAATAGCGTGCTGCGCAATTTCGCCAAAGTCTATTCAACCACCAACATTACATTTTAATCAGCAACGCCGATCGTTGGAAACCCAGCGATCGGCGTTTTTTATTTAATCCACGAAGAGCACGAAGAATTTTTTAGCCACGAATTGCACGAATGATTATTTTTTAGCCACAGATTGGCACAGATGTTTAGGATTATGATCGTGCTAGCTCAAAGCCATCAATTCATAACCATGGCTTCTTAGTGCCTCTGCGTTAAATTCTAAACCTGATTTTGCCTTTTGATTTTTGACCTTTGACTTAACTCTATATTCTTTGATCTATGCACGTATCCCTATTTTCCCGATCTTCGTGTCCTTCGTGGCTCAACTTCATCCTTCATCGCTCATAATTCATTCTTCACCCCAGACTCAATATACTCAAGGCTTTGGTGGCGGAAGTAGGTATTATACAGTTCGGCATAATGACCAGCTTGATCGAGCAGGCCTTCGTGACTGCCAGTTTCGATAATTTCGCCTTTGCGCAGCACGATAATCCGGTCGGCATGGCGCACGGTCGAAAGGCGGTGGGCAATCACAATCGCTGTGCGATCTTTCAAAATGACATCAAGCCCCTCTTGAATCAAGGCTTCGGTCAGCGGATCGATGCTGGCAGTCGCTTCATCCAAAATTACAATCGCGGGGTTTTGCAACAACACGCGAGCTAATGCCACCAGTTGGCGTTGGCCAAGCGAGAGATTGCCGCCACGCTCACCAACATCGGTATCGAGGCCATTCGGCAAGCTGCCCAGCCAATCGCCGCCGCCAACCAAGCGTGCCACAGTTTGGACTTCTTCATCAGAGGCATCGGGCTTGCCATAGCGAATATTCTCACGCACATTGCCATCGAACAAGAATGGCGTTTGGGTCACAATCCCCAGTTGGCTACGATAATCGCCAAGATCAAGCTCGCGAATATCGACACCATCGATTTCAATCGTGCCATGTTGAAACTCATAGAAACGGGCAATCAGTTTGGCGATGCTCGATTTGCCTGAGCCTGTATGCCCAACTAAAGCAATCGTTTCACCTGGTTGAATTTCCAACGAGAAATTGCGCAATACTGGTTCATCGGGGGTGTAGCTGAAATTAACTTGCTTGAAGTTGATGCGGCCACGCACAGGCGTGAGTTTGCGATTATTATTTTGAACCACATTCGATTCAGCATCGATCAGGGCAAAAACTCGTTCGCCTGCGGCTAAACCAAGTTGAAATTGGCTCCAGAATGAGGCAATACTGGTCAATGGGAACCAAAACATGGTCAAACCTTGGACGAATAAGAACCAATCGCCAATGCTTAAACTTTCGTTATTGACCGAAACTGCGCCCCAGTAAACCAGCAAAGCCGTGCCAATTCCTGCCAAGCCGTTCATCAATGGAAAGATACTGCTAAACACAAAGCGAGTTTTTTGGTTGACGCTCCGCGATTTTTCGTTAACTTCATGAAACTCGCGATAAATCACTGGCTCTTGGCGAAACGTTTTAGCCACGCCAATGCCGCTGACCGTTTCTTGGATATGGCTGCTGACAGTCGCGGTCATACGGCGCGATTGAGTGATGGTGCGGCGGGCGATTTTGCGAAAGCCCAAAGCAAACAAAAAGATAATTGGGGCAAAACCCAGCAGGGTAAAAGTGAGTTTTACATCAATCGTAAACAGGTAGCCAATCAACAAACTGACCAGCAACAAGCGGCTGAGCAGATCGAGGGTCAGGGTCATTACTTGCGAAAAGGCTTGGGTATCGGAGTTGACCCGACTGACGACCTTGCCCGATTGAAAGGTATCGTAGAACGACATGTCGCGCTCAAGCACCGCATCGCAGGCATCTTCGCGCAAGGCTAAAACTACATCGCCTACAGCTCGGCTTGAAAGTTGCTGCCGAACTGCATTAAAAACCCAAGCGAGGGTGGCAATCAGGCTCAAGCCAACCGCCAAATAAATAAAGGTGCTCAGGCTGCGGTCAACTTGAAGCTGATCGATGCTGATTGAAACAAAAATTGGTAAGGCTGTATCCAGCACTGCATTCAAAAAAATTGCTCCCGCTGCAATTGCCATGGCGCGGCGTTGCGGCGAGAAATAGTGCATGATGCGGCGCAATAACTGACCATCGGTATACGTCCGGTCATAGGCCTCGGCATCAAGCCCATCCATAATAAAGCCCATAATTCACCCCAAGTAGCTCAGATTTGCTGTTTATGACCTTGTTAGTATCGTTGATTTTACCCCAACTCACTACCGCCCTAAGTCGGATATCCGCACCAATTTGGTGGATTATTGAAACAGATTACTGAAACCACGAAGCGCACGAAGTGTATGAAGGGGCGAGGGAGCAGGGGTCAGAGGTAGGTTTAGCGTGCCCTCACCCCCGACCCCTCTCCCACTGCGGCG
>NZ_DOPT01000097.1:0-32509 GCF_003512625.1 Herpetosiphon sp.
GAGCGAATCGGGTTGCCACCACCCAAGGTCAAGCCCGAGTTTGGCAAGAACACTTCGTTCAATGGTGTGTAGTTGGCGGTGTTCGAGATAAAGCCATCGATCCCGTTCAAGCCTTTGGTCGTGCCGCGCACCGTTTGGGTGTACAGCTGAATTGCGGGCGTGAAGTTGCTGTCCCAGCCCAACCAACCTGAGTGGGCAATGTCCATGTAGATGTAGACGTTGCTGGTCACATTCAGTTTGTTGATCGCATATTGAACACCTTGGACGTAGGCTCCGCTCGAAATCGCTTCAGCACAGGCGGGAATGCTAGCGTTGGTCACCAAGTTCGAAAGTGAATCTGGTTCCAAAATCACCACAATCCGTAATGAGGCATATTTGCTCTCGCCCACGATAGCGGCAATCGGGTCGATATACTCGGTTTTGTAGCGATTCAAGCCATTTTCCGAGATTTTCAACTCACCGTTCGAAGCCAAGGCGGCACAGTCGCGGTTGGGCAAGTCGTACACCACAATTGAGATTGCCACTTGTTGACCGCTGGTTTGTTGTTGCACCAAGGCAGCATCAAGGTGAGCGCGTAAGCCCATCGATTCGCTGCTGCCAGCGATTGCGGCAATTCGGTCGAGCCATACAGCAGTTGGATACGAGGCCACTTGACGCATTTGTGAACCAAGCGTGCCACCAGTGGCATTGGCTTCGGCGTTCACCCGTGCAGCATATTCACTGTTGATGTAGCCTTGTGCGCCCACAAATGGGTTAGCAACGTGCACACCTGGTACAGTTGTTGGTGCTGGCGTATTGGTTGGGCCAGTCGTGCTGGTTGGTGGAGTAGTCGGAACTGTCGTGTTGGTTGGGCGCGTGGTTGCGCTTGGAACTGGCGTGTTCGTTGGAACATTCGTTGGGCCAGTTGTGCTAGTTGGTGGTGTAGTTGGAACCGTCGTGTTGGTTGGGCGCGTGGTTGCGCTTGGAACCGGTGTATTGGTTGGCGGTGTGGTTGGAACTGTCGTGTTGGTTGGTGGTGTGGTTGGAACAACCGTGCCGCCACAAGTTACACCATTGAGGGTAAAGACGGTTGGCTTAGCATTTGCGCCACTATAGCCAGCTTGGAAACCGAAGTTTACCGTGCCGCCAGTGCCGATGTTGCCATTCCAGCCTGCATTGCTAACGCTCACATTCGCGCCGTTTTGCGCGACAACCCCACCCCAAAGATTTGAGATGTTTTGGTTGCCAGCAAACGACCAGCCGAGCGTCCAGCTAGAAACGGCTGAACCAGTGTTTTTAAGCGTCACATCGCCAATAAAACCGCTACCCCAATCGTTAGCAATGTTATAGACGACTTCGCAGCTGGTAGCTGCGGCGGTTGGTTTGGCATTCAATTGGCCTAGGCCACTGCCAACCACGGCGGTCAAAAGAACAAGAATTAATCCACGGGAATTAAAGATCCGAGCCATCGAATTCGCCTCCTTGCGTAGTATGTGTACTCTTCATCGATTAAAACGCGCATGGTTTTATGTACACAAACAATTCATTGTCGTTCAACGTGGAAACTGCCTATAAAGTGGCTGCCCTCCTTTGGAACCGGTCTCATTTAGATAGCTTATGTGGCTAAAATAGGCTTTGGGATGGGAGGCGATGGCGTTGTTTGAGATCGATCCCAAAACTGTTGATAGGAATGTTAAAGCTTTTAATTAATTTTGTCAATACTAAATCTTTAGAGTTTCTTAAGTAAATTCAGATTCGTAAAATCAGAATCGGTGGCAACGTTTTTGATACAATAGCAGCACACTTTTTAAGGCCAGACAAGGATCAGAATGCCATGCCGAATTCGCTACGACCCGCCGAGCCACGCATCGATCAAGCTACGATAACCAAGCTGCTGCATCAGTTTGATTGGAGCACAACGCCGCTTGGGGTGATCGATACTTGGCCAACTGCCATGCGCAGTATCGTTGATATGATGTTGGCGGTTCCGGTTGCCATGACAACCATGTGGGGTAAGCAGGGCATCATGATCTATAACGCTGGCTATGCGGTCATTGCTGGCTCACGTCACCCCGAAGTATTTGGGCTGCCGGTAACCGCCGCTTGGCCTGAAGCCGCCGATTTCAATCAATCGATCCTCGATCAGGTCTTTGCGGGCAAAAGCCTTACTTACCAAAAACGCAATTTTATGTTGCACCGTAATGGCCGTAACGAACAAGTCTGGTTTGATCTTAGTTATAGCCCGATTTTTGACCAAAACGGCGAAATTATTGGGGTGATGGCGCTGGTGGTCGAAATAACTGCCCAAGTTTTAGCTGAACAACAACGCCATCGCGCCGAAGAACGCTTTCAATTAGCCTTGGATGCTGGCTTGCTGATCGGCACATGGGATTGGGATATCGTAGCCGATCGCTGTATCGTCGATCCACGTTTTGCCGAATATTTTGCGCTTGACCCGACCCTTGCCAGCCAAGGTGTGAGCGTCGAAACCATGCTTGAGGCGATTCATCCCGATGATCAAGCAACCATTGCCCAATTAATTCAATCGGCAATCCATAGCGGCCAATCATATCGCGCTGAATATCGCGTGCTCCACCGCGACGGCGATTATCGCTGGGTTGAGGCCAATGGCTTTTGCATTTTTGAGCACAATCAGCCGCAACGCTTTCCTGGCGTATTAATCGATATTACCGAGCGCAAGCGCCGCGAAGATGCCTTGGAGCATAGCGAGGCTCGCTTACGCGCAATTTTCGATACCTTGCCCGTCGGCTTGGTTTTTGCCGAAACCCCAACTGGACGGATCACCGATGGCAATGCCCATGTCGAGCAGATTTTGCGCCATCCGGTACTGCCATCGCCTGCGACCGAGGCCTATGGCGAGTGGATCGCTTACGACGAACACAATCAACTTGTACCAATTGAAGAATATCCATTGGCGATTGCCGTCAAAACTGGCCAAGTTTCCGAGCGCGATTTCCACTACCAGCGGGGCGATGGCACACGGGCTTGGATCAAGGTTATCGGCGGCCCAGTCCGCGATCTTGATAACACGATCACTGGCGGTTTGATCACAATTATCGATATTGACCGTGAAAAACGCACCGAAACGCAACTTCAAGCGCTCAACAACGATTTAGAAGGCTTGGTTGCCCAACGCACCCGTGAGCGCGACCGAATTTGGCTGGTCAGTCAAGATCTGTTAGGCATTGCCGATCCAGCGGGCAATTGGCTCGCGATCAATCCTGCTTGGCAACGCACGCTCGGCTGGGATGATAGCGATATTCTTGGGCGCACCAGCGAATGGCTTGAACACCCCGACGACCATGAACGCACGCGCCAAGAGGTTGCCAAGCTAGCCAATGGCATTCCCACCAGCTATTTTGAAAATCGTTTTCGCAGTCGCGATGGCGAGTATCATTGGCTTTCGTGGACGGCAGTGCTGGATAATGGCTATCTCTATTGCGTTGCCCGTGATATTAGCAACGAAAAACAGCGCCAAGCTGAAATCGAACGCATGCAAACCCAATTGCGGCAATCACAAAAAATGGAGGCGATTGGACAACTCACAGGCGGCATCGCCCACGATTTCAATAATATTTTGACCAGCATTTTGGGTGGGCTCGATTTGCTGCAACGGCGGATCAACGTAGGCCGTTTCGATACAATTGAGCGCTACATCAACAGTGCAATTAAATCGGCCAAACGTGCTGCCGCATTAACTCAACGTTTATTGGCATTTTCGCGCCAGCAAGCGCTGGATGTGCAACCAATCAATATCAATAGCCTGATCCAATCGCTCGACGATTTACTCCAACGCAGCCTTGGCGAGCAAATTCAGGTGGCAACCAACCTCAGCGATGACGTTTGGCGGGTGCGCACCGATGCCAATCAGCTTGAAAACGCCTTGCTCAACTTGGCGATCAACGCCCGTGATGCCATGCCCTACGGCGGAATTCTGACGATTAGCACGAGCAACATCGACGCGCAACAAGCAAATCAACTGCAACTTGATCCGCATGAATATGTATTAATCGAAGTCATCGATACCGGCACTGGCATGAGTAGTGAGGTCATCGAACGCGCTTTCGATCCATTTTTTACCACCAAACCTTTGGGGCAAGGCACAGGTTTAGGTTTATCGATGATTTATGGCTTTATCAAACAAATTGGCGGGCATATTCAAATTGAGAGCCAACTCGAACAAGGCACCAGCGTCAAGCTCTATTTGCCGCGTGACCAAAGTGGGCTTGAGCATGGCTTTGCCGCCGAATCGGCCCAAGCTCGCAGCATCGAGGGAGCCACAATTTTGGTGGTTGAAGATGATGAAGCGGTACGCATGGTGTTAATCGATGTACTCGACGAGTTAGGTTACCATACGCTTGAGGCTGAGGATGCCAGCAGTGCCTTGACCTTCTTCGAGCAACCAACAACAATTGATTTGGTGATTAGCGATATTGGATTGCCTAAAACCGATGGCTATGATCTAGCCCTCCAGATCCGCCAGCGCTACCCAACCTTGCCAATTTTGCTGGTCAGTGGCTACACCGATCGGGCGGCAGTGCGCAGCGGCGAGCTTGAACCACAGATGGAATTGCTCAGCAAACCATTTGAAATTACCGACCTGGCCAATAAAATTCACGATTTGCTACAACAAGGCCACACGTAAGTTTGCCGCCTAGAAGCAAACTTACGTGTGGCCTTGAATCCAACATAAGCGAGCCTGCCGCCTAGAAACAGGCTCGCTTGGCGATTTGGCTATGGCGCAACGCTACAAGCAACGCCATTCAAAACAAAGTTGGTTGGCACGGCATTTGTGCCATTATGACTAGCAATAAAGCCAAAGCTTTGTGTGCCATTGGTTGGAATATTGGCATTCCAATCGGCGCTATGCTTGGCAGTCACAGCTGAACCAGTTTGGGTCAGCACAGTATTCCAACTGCTCGTCACCGTTTGACCATTGGCAAAATTCCAAGTCAACGTCCAACCACCACTAATCGGCGCTCCCAAATTAGTAATTGTCACACCGCCAGTAAATGCGGTATTCCACTGATTAACCACATAGTTAATCCGGCAGCCACCAGGCGCTGGAGTTGACGTTGGCGTGTATGGCAAACTGGTTGGCGTAATTGGGGTTGCGGTTGGTACACGGGTTGAGGTTGGCGTTGGCGTATAGGGAATCGCAGTTGAAGTCAGCGGAGTCGCCGTTGGCACGCGAGTCGAGGTCGCGGTTGGCGGAACACTCGTTGCCGTCGGTGGTACGCTGGTTGAAGTTGCGGTTGGTATGCGAGTTGCGGTCGCCGTGGCTGGGGCTGGTGTATTGGTCGGAGTTGAGCCAGCAATATCACCATAAATAATCCCACGGCCATTCGTACCAATATAAACCCGCCCATAAATCCGTGGGTCGCCAGTAATAGTTTCGTTGGTCGAGCCATATTGATGTTGATCGTCGTTGATGCGCACCCATGTTGTGCCGCCATCATCTGAGCGGAAGAAGCCTTCTACGCCATCAATTGCTCCAGTAATGTAGATTGCTTGATAGCTTTGGCTGGGTGCTGCCTTACCAAAACCAACCACATTGGCAACCTGCACTCCAGCAATTTTGCTGAATGTTGTGCCACCATCGGTTGAATGGAACAAGCCATCTTGGCCGCCAGCCAACCACAAATCGCCTTCGATGCCCAAAACAGCCTCGATTTTGGCGCTCTTGGTGGGCAAGCCCGTTGCAACAGCGGTAAAGTTGCGGGCTGCATCGGTGCTGCGATAGAGCGTACCATTGGCGATGCCATAGAAAGTCGTCGATTTCACCCGATCAGCAATCACGACTGCCCCAGCCGGAATACCAGCACTCGCCGACCAACTATTACCACAGCCCATCGAGTAACTGACTGGAGCAGTCGTACCGCTCCAAACAATCATCGAAGCATCGGAAGCCATGGCGATTTTTCCGCCACCAACCGAGCCAGTTGGTTCACTGCTGGCGTGCGACCAATTTTGGCCGCCATCCCATGAACACGCCACCCGTTTGACCGTGCTGCCTTCGCCAACATAGCCTGTGCGAGCCATCACATTCGGGCGGGTTCCAGCAAAATCGATACTGGTCGATGAGCCAAATTTGAGGCTAGCCGACCATGGTGGAGCCTTAGTCAGATCGGTATGATAGAAGCCAGCAATATCACCCAAGGCACTCACCAAGTGCACGCCTTCTGGTGGGCTGACCAATTCGAGAACTGCGGTTTCTTCAAGGCCATGGGCACGCACATCAAGCGCAACTTTGCCGCCAGTATCCCAAGCGGTCAAATTATCGGTGCCATAAATCGTTGCGCCAGTGCCATAGAGCATGCGATCTGAGTTGAATGGATCAATCTCGATGTCGCCGATCATCCAGCCTAATTTGGGTGCAACTTCAGGTGCGGTTGCATTACCACCAAAGTCGAGCCATGGCGATGTACTAATATCTTGGGTATAGCGGAAGGTGCGTTCGGGATAGTTGGCCCATTCCCAAATACCGCTCCATGTTGCGCCGCCATCGGTGCTGCGATAAATCAAGGCATCAGGCCACCATGAATTGAGGCTAGTTACCAACAACGTATTGGGATTTTGCGCATCGACAGCCAAGCCGCCATAGCCAAAATAATCGTCGGCGCTGCTCGAAGGAATTGGGCTAATGTTCGTCCAAGCTTGGGTGGCGGTGTTATATTTCCAAACATCACCCTTGCCACCATCGTAGGGGCCAGGTGTATCGCTGTAGGTAATGTAGAGCATGCCATTTGAGGCGAGGGTAGCATGATGGGGTAAATAGCCAGCAGTTGGTTGGCCGGGTAATGCTGCCCAAGTTGCCCCACCATCAGTGCTGCGATAAATACTGGTGGTCGTATCAGCAACCCCAACATAAATCGTTTGCGAAGCGCTGCCACTAGTGCCAGTCCGTGGATCAAACGTTACCCATACTACCCCAATTCGGTCATTGAAGTAGGGATCGGTATAGTTGCCAATCGCCGGAAAACTGGTAACTTGCGCCCAGGTTGCGCCATAATCAGTGCTGCGCCAGAGGCCTTGGCCGCGTGTACCAAGGTAAAGCACGCTATTTTTGTTGGGGTCAATCGCCAAACGTTCGCCCATCGAGCGGCCTGGCATATTACCGCCAAGTTTAAAGGGTAGGTCGGTGCGTGCCCACGAATTGCCTTTGTTGGTCGAGCGCAAAATCGCGCCGTTGGCCGAAGTCCAATCGTTGGTATAAGTGCCAGCGGCCAAATAGAGGCGGTTAGGATCAACTGGGTCGGTCGCGAGGCTATCGATCCCTGTCCAGTTCCAATCGGTTGCGCCAATCCAGTCGGTTAGGGGAATCCAGCGCTTGGTTGTGGGGTTCCAGCGGTATGCGCCACCAATATCGGTGCGGGCATACACCAAATCGCGTTCAGTTGGATTGTAAATAATGCCTGGGACAAAACCACCGCCAACAATCTCGACATTCGACCAATTGTATGGCTGAGTACTTGCCGCCCGCGATTGCGGCACGGCCACCATCGCTTGAATTACGCCTGCAAACAGCACCACTACTGCTGCGGCCATCTTTAGCATTCGCATAGATGGGGTCTCCTTTGCACCCTATTTTTGGTTACGATGTTTGATTTAAAGCAGCAGGCAAGCACTGGCAACAACGACAAACAAGATGGGCTTAGCCCTTAATTACTATTAATTAGTTATGGAATCGGTTCCAGAAATATTAATAAACCAACCCTTAGCAAGCTCAATGAACGAATAAAACCCCCTTTGATAAGTAGGTGTTTGGGATCGGTCTCAAAAATTAAATTGCAATTAATCAAGCATCTTAGCTAAAAAAAGCCACAAGTCAATACTAAAACTTTAGAATTCATTAAAAAGGCTTGTACGATCAGATGATTCTCGCCACAATATCGCTGATCAGGCCTTAGCGTCCGCTGGAACGGATTGGATGAAGGATCGCATCGACGGTCTGCGTGACATTCAAGTTACTGGTATCAAGCACAATCCATCCCTGATCAGGCGTATTGTGGCGGCATAAGTCCTGATAGATGTTCGCGATCACAGGTTGCCATTTTTGCTGATCAAATTGGCGATAACGTTCATAGTTTCGTTCAATCACTCGTTCAAACACTGGACAAAGCAAGATTTTATGCAACTGGCTCTGATCAGCTTGGGCAAACATCGCTTGTAGATCAGCCGACGTAAGCACATCATCAACAATCACGCTATATCCATGTTTCTGGTACAAGCCTGCCGTCGTACTAACGACCTCGCGAGCAAGCCGCAGTTGCTCGATCGCAGGCGGAGTCAAAACTGGAATCGGCTCAACCCGACCCGACACCACCCATGAACGCAGTTCATCAGTTGGGATATGCAAACTCAAATCAAAGCGTTGTGCCAAATGCTTGGCAACAGTTGTTTTTCCCGAACCAGGCGCACCGGTGATGACAACAATAACAGCATTAGAAGCCATCCATCAATTCCTTATCGCTGAGATTCATCATTCTACTTATACCCAAACGGCTGCAACTAGCATCCAATCTGTGTTTGAATCCACGCATGGGCTTTGGCAATAAACGCTTGGGCAATTGCACTAGCAAAGGCCCAATTCTGAAAACCATGCGGCCCACCAGCTACAATCTCAAACGTTACGTCAACGTCAACTACTTGTAAACGTTCAGCATACAAACGATCTTCTTGGTAAAACAAATCAATATCGCCAACACCGATCCAAGTGGGAGGCAAGCCTTGCAGGTTTTCGCGTCGCGCAGGCACTGCATAGGCTGGAATTGCATCAATGCCAGGTTTGGTCGCCAAATAGGCTTGCCAGCCAATCACATTTTTGCGGTTATTCCAGACAAAATGCTCAATTGCAGTCAATTCAGCCTTGGTGGTTGTGCGGTCATCAAGCATTGGGCAAAATAGCAATTGAGCCAGAGGCTGGGTCGTGCCAAGATCAACCAAGCGTTGCGCCAAACTTGCCGCCAAGCCACCACCAGCACTTTCGCCACCAAGCACCACCCGCGCTGGATCAATCGCTAGGGTCGTGGCCTGCTGCTGAAGCCACTGCCAACCAGCCAAACAATCGTCAAGCGGCGCAGGAAACGGGTGTTCGGGAGCCAATCGATATTCCACCGAAACCACCACAATTCCTAAGCGTTGCGCCGTCGTGGCACACCATTGATCATCTTGTGCCGCCTGACCAATAATCATCCCGCCGCCATGAATCCAAAACAAGGCAGCCGTTGAGTGACAAACAGTGGGGCGATAGATGCGTACTGGGGGATTCAAATCGTTGCGTTGCTCAATCGTCACTCCATCAAACTGCTTGGCCGGAATGCGACTGCCTAACCAACGTACAAAACGCCGTCCCCAAGCGCTGCCCAACGGCAAAGGTGGAATGCGGCGGACATAGCGTTGCAATTCAGGAGCGACTATTGAAAGCTGCATCGACAACCCCTTTCAAGCCAAAAATCATGCTCAATTAACCTGCTAAATAGCAGATTAAGCCCAATTTGTACAGTAAATGGCAGTGATTTACCAGCAAAAATCCCTTTTTTCGCCATTTCAGGCAGGTATGCTAAAGCTGGATCACCCAAAGGAGCACCAATTGCCAATGCGGTCAATTCGCAAATCGAAGTTCGAAGAGCAGAGTAGAAACCTACAGATACAAAAGGGAACCAAAGAGGAGCAAGCAACGTTTGATCGGTGTGGTCCACAATGCCTTATCAATTTAACCAAAAAAGAGGATGTTATGCGACTAAAACGAAGCAGCATTGTGCTGATCGCATTGATCATCAGCGCTTGTGGGGGAGAAGCGAGCCTACCAACGATCAATCCGCAACCACAACGGCCAGCGCCGCAGCCACGGCCAACCAGCGCCGCCGACGATCAATCAGCGCAATGGCCGACTGCCGAAGCAACGAGCGTAGCGCCAGCGCCACAACCAATGCCGACTCAAGCAGCAGATGCCGGTCAGCCAGTGCCAAATCCTGCTGCTGGTAAACCCTTGGTTGATACGTGGGAGCTGCCAACCCAACCGATCGATCCAAATCCAAATTACGCCTACGAACAAGATCAAGAAATCTTTGATTCGATGTATTTTAAAAATTATGGCACAAATCCATTCGTGCGGACAGAAACCGACCCCTTATCAACCTTTGCGATGGATATTGACAGTGCTTCGTACAGCCTGATGCGCAGTAGCATCAACCAAGGCCTCTTACCGCCAGCCGATTCAGTGCGAGTCGAAGAATATCTGAACGCCTTTGATTACGAGTATCCCCAGCCCGAAGATGGCGATTTTGCGATCTACAGCGAAGTAGCGCCATCGCCATTTGGCGGCCCCAACTACGAGCTAGTGCAAATTGGCATTCAAGCTCGAAGTATCGAAGTAGCTGATCGCAAGCCTGCCGCCCTTACCTTTGTGATCGATACATCGGGATCGATGGCCCAAGATAATCGCTTGGAAATGGTCAAAAATGCCCTGATTTATTTGGCTGGGCAACTTGAGCCTGACGATAGTTTGGCAATTGTGGCCTTTAACGATGGAATGCGAGTGGTGTTAAACCCAACTTCGGGCGAAAATCAGATGGATATCATCACCGCAATCAATTCACTTGAGCCAGCTGGCAGCACCAACGCCGAAGCTGGACTTTATAAAGGCTTTGAATTAGCCTGGCAAGCCTTCAAACCGGAAGGCATCAACCGGATTTTGCTCTGCTCAGATGGCGTGGCTAACAGCGGCATGACCGAACCAAGTCAACTGCTCGCGACCTTCCAACAATATCTTGATGCAGGCGTTCAGCTTTCGACCTATGGCGTGGGTATGGGCAACTACAACGACATTTTGTTAGAGCAACTGGCCGACAAAGGCGATGGCAATTATGCCTATTTCGATTCAGCCGATGAAGCCCAACGCCTGTTTGGCGAGCAATTGACTGGTTCGCTGCAAACCATCGGGCGCGAAGCCAAAATCCAAGTTAATTTTGACCCAAATGTAGTGAAACGGTATCGCTTGATTGGCTATGAAAATCGTGCGGTAGCCGATAGCGACTTCCGCAACGACAGTGTTGATGGTGGCGAAGTTGGCGCGGGCCATAGTGTGACAGCGCTGTATGAAATCAAGCGCCATCCTGATGCCCAAGGCCCAATCGCCCAAGTTAATATTCGCTATATCAGCATGGATACTAACGCACCAGTTGAAGAAAGCCTGAATATTTCAACGGCGCAAATTCATAGCAGTTTTGATCGCGCCAGTGCGCGAATGCACCTAGCAACGAGCGTCGCCGAATACGCCGAACTATTACGCCATTCACGCTGGAATAACGGCACTGATATCCTTGATGTGCTTGATCTGGCTGAAGAAGCGGCGCTAGATTTACCCAATAATCAAAGTGCCGTTGAATTTGTTACCCTGCTACGGCGGGCTGAGCAGATGCACCAATAACTAAAATAATCAACGCCCGTTTCAGCAACTGAAATGGGCGTTGATTACCAGAATGCCAGTACAAAAACAATAGTACCTAGCAAGCAACCTCACGAGCGAGCAGATGGTCATCGAAAATCAAACCATGGTCAGCGCTATTCCAACCCAATGGCCACAAGGTTCCAGCGTTGTAGCGAGCACCTTGGAGTTGAGCGTCAGTCAGGGTAGCGTTGCGCAGATCAGCATCACGCAGATCAGCACCGCGCAAATCAGCGCCAGTGAAATTCAATTGTTGGCGAGCTGGGTGAGCCGATTGATTGGAGCGAACGCCAAACAAACTAGCATCGACCAAGATTGCGCCACAAAATTGAGCTTGGCTCAGGTTGGCCCCTGAGAGATCAGCATTGGTAAAATCAGCGCCATCGCATTGAGCTTGATTCAGATTTGCATCACGGAAATCTGCAGCGACAGCAGCAACTCGATTGAGTCGAGCGCGATGAAAATTAGCGCGTTGAAGATTAGCGCCACTTAATTGGGCACGCACTAAATCAGCCAAGTTGAATTGGGTATCTGCCAATTGTGCATCACAAAAATCGTGGTGACGCAAGCGGGCAAATTGCATGTTGCTGCGATAGGCCGACGAAACGGGCGTTTGAACAGGGTGGTTTTGTACGTCCAAAACCAAAACATCGCGCTGGGTTGTCATAGCAGTCTACCTTCATTTAACGTCGTGGTTAAAAGAGCAAGGGCGAATAATGATGAGCGTTGGGGTTTGCTATTAGCGCAAGCCTAAGCAAGAAGTATGCTCATCGTTCGGTGACCAAGCCAAAAGGTATCTAGAACTCCAGCTACGCTGTTGAATTCGAGGCATTGCAGGCAAGAATGAAACCAAAAGAGCAATTGTTTGGGCAATCATACCAACGCGGACTGATGAACGATTTCGGTCTGGAAAGAAACAATACAACATGGTAACTCCAAACATCAGACGGTCAGGGTCTGAGGTAAGAATTTGGGTGTGTTTATGCCATATAAACACGGGCCGATAGAAATCCCGCCTCCGATAGTACCTACCACGCGTAGCCATACCATAGCGTTGCTGCTGGCAGTAATCAGCGGTATATCACCCACAATCACCAGCCAAGGTTCGGTTCAAACAACGAGGCTATTAGCCTTGTACAGGGTTGTCTGTTAGAACTTTTAGCTCGACGCGCTTACCCGTTGGGGGGATACGCTGTCAATTGTTGTGGCAAGTCGTGCCACGCTAATTTGGTGATGGTTGTTCAGATAAGATTGGTTTATCTGTGGGTTGTGGGGAAGATTATACACAGATTAACCGCCATACCACTAGGTAATTAGAAACCATTTCGATAGTACCAATAGTACCACTTGGTTTCTGACCTAGAGTGTATAGGAACTCAGTACTAGCACTTCTAGAATGACTTACCCATGCTATGGTATAACATTCACAAGGATAATTGTGCAACAACCGTTCTAGTCCTGACTATCAAGTAGTTAGGATCAGTGTAGCCCGTATCATACCAAGAATTGCGAAATTTGTCACATGGAAATGGTGGTAATGGTAGGGTAGAAATATGGGCCAAATATCCAACTTAAATACTATACAACTATAGGCCGTCTATGGTACACTTTCCACACATAAACCTATAGGCCTATCGGTATATTGACATATGTGAAGTGTAAACGAATTCCACGCCAGATCAGGCCTACCACTGCTTGAATGCCACCAATTCCGCTCTTTGCTCCGCGCATCAATTCAAGCAGATCATTGTGGTTGCTGATGGAAGAGTCGTTAATCTTTGGCAGTGCATAGCAGGCGCTATGCTGAAGGAGCAAGCATGCAAGCCTCAATCCAGCGCTGGCTTAATACCATTAAAATCTCCGACCCTGTGCAACGTGAACAAGCTGTCCTCCTTCAAATCATGCTGATTGGATTAAGCATCATTTGTTTCTTCACAGTTCCCACTGCATTTATTGTGTCAAGTACTGTTGGCAGTGCATTTCGTGCCAGTCTAACAAGTATATTGATTTTAATCTTCTTTGTAATCGCCGTCATGAATTTGCGTCAAGGCCATTTTCGGCGCTCAGTTACACTGGCATCAAGTGGTCTAGTCGTTGGTTTGTCGATTATTCTTTTACTTGAAGGTTTACGCAATAGTGCTTGGATTCTTTCGGCTTTCATGATGCCAATCACGCTATCGGGTTTGTTGACTGGCCGCAAGGGTATTAAAACAATTGCTGGTGCCAGTATTATCGTAATCGCCATCCTTGGCGGATTACAGCTATTTAATCTGCAATTTGTTGGGGCTTATCCGCGCCTCGGCGATCTTTTGCCACCAACCATTAGCACGTTTATATTTAGTGTGTTGATTGTAGGCTTCTTCTTTCATCGTTTTAGCGCCTCGTTAAATGATGCCCTCAGCCGCGCTTTGCAACGTGAATCCGAACTCCAACAGATTCGCGATAAACTTGAAATTCTGGTTGATCAGCGAACCGCAGCCTTGCAAGATGCTTTACACGCGGTCGAAGAGCGTGAAGGTCGGCTCGAAAAAACCAATATCGAGCTAGCCGCCGCCAAAACTGCTGCCGAGGAAGCTAATCAACTCAAGTCGCGCTTCTTGGCCAATATGAGCCACGAGTTGCGCACCCCGCTCAATGCAATTATTAACTTCACGGCCTTTCTTGATCGGTATGGTGAGTTCTCTGAGCGCCAACGTGAGCTGCAAGAACGGGTGCTCTACAACGCTGATCATTTGCTTGGTTTGATCAACGACATTCTCGACCTCTCGAAAATTGAGGCTGGACGCATGGAGTTGATGTATGAGAAAACTCAACTTGAGCCAATCATCACTGGGGTCATGGCGACTGCCAGCGGGCTAACCCGTGATAAAGGGCTTGAGCTTGAACTCGATATGCCCGAAGAACTACCAACGATGGTGATTGATAAAGTGCGGATTCGCCAAGTATTGCTCAATTTGCTTTCAAACGCCGTCAAATTTACTGAGCAAGGCCAAATTAATGTGACGATCAGCCAGCCCGATCCTGAAACTGTCCAAATTTCCGTCCAAGATAGTGGAATTGGGATCGCTCCTGAGCATCAACAACAAATTTTCGAAGAATTTCAACAAGTGCAAAATGAAGTTACCCACCAATATCAAGGCACTGGTTTAGGCCTGCCAATTAGTAAATTGTTGGTGGAGATGCACGGCGGCAATATGTGGCTCGAAAGCACGCCAGGCAAAGGTTCAACCTTCTTCTTTAGTTTGCCGATTACCAATAAATTACCCGAAACGACCACGATTGATTTAACTGCCCCACCAAGTTTGGCCGAACTTGAGGCAGAACCAAGCAACCCAACAACCATTGAGATTGTGGTGATTGATGATAATCCTGATGCCCATGAGACCTTCCGGGTCATGCTAGAATCAGGAGGGTATCGCGTGCATAGCGTGCTTGATAGTCGCTTGGCAATCAGCACAATCAAACAAATTGAGCCACGCTTGATTATTACCGATGTGCAAATGCCCAATCTTGATGGCTGGGAATTGCTGGCCCAGATCAAGAATGATCCAACGATTGCCCATATTCCCATCGTCGTCTGCTCAGTTGTTGATCAAGGGACGATTGGGCTGGTTCTAGGGGCAAGGAAACATATTGTTAAACCTGTACGTGAGGAGGTATTGCTGGCTGTTGTTCAAGAATGTGTCGAACCAACTGCCGAGATCTTGGTCGTTGATGATAACCCTGATGCTCGTCAAGTGATTCAGCACATCCTCGCAGCACGTGATTATGCCATCAGTGAGGCCGCCGATGGGATCGAAGCGATTGCCATGATCGAACAATCAAAACCCGATCTGGTCATCCTTGATCTCATGATGCCACAAATGGATGGCTTTGAAGTGCTCGAAAACCTGCGGCATAGCCCTAATTATGCCGATATTCCGGTGATTATTGTCAGCGCCAAGGATCTTGATCAACAGGAACATGATTGGCTGCGCACTCGCGCCCAAGGGGTCATTGCTAAACGCCAACTTAGTGAGGAAGAATTTCTTAGACGCATTAATGAGATCTTTAACCAAGGAGTAGAGTATGCCCGTGGCAAGTAATGAATATTTTGTTCCCGTTGTACCGAGCGACGCATCTGTGATTATTGTTGAGGATAACCCCGACAATTTGTTCGTTTTGGAGATTCTGCTCCGCGAAGATTTGCGCGTCAAATACTATAACGGACGCGCCTCTGGCCGCCAATTTTTCAAGCTGCTTGAGGCAAATCCACGGTTATACCCCGATTTAGTGCTGCTCGATATTCAGTTACCTTATGAAGATGGTTTTACTGTCTTTAAAAATATGCTCAATGTGCCACAACTTAAGAATACCCAAGTAATTGCGGTAACCGCGAATGTGATGCCGCAAGATGTGGCCAAAGCCCGCGAACTTGGCTTCAATGGCCTGATTGGCAAGCCGATTAATCGCAATCGCTTCCCCGCCCAAATTACGCGGATCTTAAATGGTGAATCAGTCTGGGAACCCTACTAAGCCCCAGTGATCAAACCAGCGTCTTGTCCTAGGCGCTGGTTTGATCACCATCCAGAAAGGAGCAGGGTTCAGATTACGACCTTGTGTAGGATCTCGACCCGTTGTCTATGAGCTTAATTGTTGATATTTTAATTGATGATCTGCGGGCCTTGATTCGCGACCTTGGCCAAAATGGTGGCCTGATGAGTCCATCAGTCTATGACACATCCCAAGCGTTGCGGCTCTATCCAACGCCCAGCGAAGAGCATGTTTGGCCAGCAGTCAACTGGCTGATTAGCCAACAACAGTCGGATGGTGGCTGGGGTAATCCATCGATGCCGCTCAGTCGAGCAGTGCCAACCCTTGCGGCAATTTTAGCCCTACGCCGCCACTGTCAGCGTCGTTCAACCTTCGATGGATTGCTTGAGGCCAAACGTTTTCTGCGCCGCCAACTTGAATATTGGGAGAAACCGCTGCCCGATAACCTGCCAGTTGGAATGGAACTCCTGCTCCCTTACATGCTTGAAGAGGCCTATCGCGAAGAGCATCAAGATGATATCGACGATGTGCCAATTAAGCTCCGCCTTAATATCCCCCTTGCACCCTATCGCGAGTTGATCGCACTCGGCGAACATAAACGCTCATTGATTCAACAAAAAAAGCCCCGTGCAGGCACAGCCCCAGTTTATTCATGGGAAGCATGGGCTAGTCATGCTGATCCAGAATTGATCGATGGCTCAGGTGGCATTGGTCATAGCCCCGCTGCCACCGCTGCATGGTTATTTGCTGCCAATCATAATCCAAATCTACGCAACGAAATCGCTGGCGCAGAAAACTACCTGCGCCAAGCGTCGCTGGCCACCTCGGAAAGTGCTCCATGCATTATGCCAACCGCATGGCCAATCCCACGCTTCGAACAATCGTTCAGCCTATATGCTTTGGTCACTGGCGGAATTCTCGATTTCCCCAGTATTCAGGATGTGCTCAAACCACAAATTGCCGATTTACATCAAGCACTCAAGCCGCGCGGGATTGGCTTTAGCGACGATTTTATGCCCGATGGCGATGATACCGCCGCCGCCGTGGCAGTATTAATCGCAGCAGGCTATCCAGTCGATCTCGCGATATTAAATCAATTTGAGCGTGAACCCTACTTCGTAGCCTATCATGGTGAGTTACAGCCTTCAATTTCGCTGACAGCTCGCGCCGTGCACGCACTCGATTTAGCCGGAGTTGATATTTCACGCTGGTGGAAGATTTTTATTGATGCTCAAAAACTTGATGGCAGTTGGAGCGGCGATAAATGGAATACTTCGTGGCTCTACACGACCTGCCATGTACTGATTGCGCTCAAAAACTCGCCCTACAAAACCGCCATGAAAGAAGCCGTCGCTGCATTACAAGTCCATCAACATCCTGATGGTGGCTGGGGCATCATCAATCGATCAACCACGGTTGAAACGGCCTATGCGGTGCTGGCATTGCAAAACTTACGTGAAGCTGGCCTCTTAGATGACGACGACATCCACATGCTCCAACGTGGTTATAATTGGCTCTGTATTCATTATCGTCCATTTCGGATGAAAGAGTATCAATGTTGGCTCAATAAAGAAATTTATTGTCCCCAACGGATTGATCGCGCTTATGAGTTAAGTGCCATGTTAGCAGTCACTCTAGGAGAATTAAAATTATGAGGCCCACGCCCACGTTAGCAGAATTTCTTCATGCCCCACTTACGACAATTCGCCAAGTTGCGCCAGCAACCATGGTTTTTTCGAGTGGTGGTAGCCGACGCAAAGCAGCTTTAGCCAATATGTCGGCTGCTGGTGAAGAATATGCGCGTTGGTCGCATCAACAATTACTCAAATGCCTTGAACTCTTTTTTTCTCATGGGATCAAGCATCTTTTCTTACCCATGCTTTTGCCCAACCAATTTCAAGAAACTACGCCAAATTATCGTGAGCATATCGAACAATGGGTCGCGTGGGGCGCAGCAAGTCAAACAATGCTGGAATACTATCAGGAACATAATTGGCGAGTACGTCTTTTAGATACCCAATATTCGCCGATCCTGGCTGATGCGGCTCAACGCTTGCAGCAACCCTATGATCATCCCGATCAACCAACGCTTTGGTGGTTTGTCGTGCGTGATTCGGAAGATCCATGGCAAATCATTTTCCAAGCTGCCCAAAAAACTGTCTTCAAAACCCGTAGCCAAGCGATTGAGGCAATCTATGGCGAGCCGATTCCACCAGCAGAGCTATTCGTATCGTTTGGCAAACCCCAAGTTAATCATGATCTCTTGCCACCACTGTTGGTAGGCGAGTTGCAATGTTATTGGACGCAAAAGCCTGGCTATACGCTCAGCGAGGAGGAGTTTCGCCAGATTTTGTACGATTTTGCCTTCTTGCGTAAAACTTGGCAGGTCGATAAAACTGAACGCACCCAAGCCGCCCTCGCATTTCGCCAACACTGGGAGCGTGGCCCGATCTTAGGGCTTGGTCAACAACTTGGGCCGTTTTGGTATCCACAATCAACCAGCATTGAATCAGAGTTGTAGCAGCGTTTTAGGAGAATTGTGTATGACAGTCCTATCAACCGATATTCCAGCACCCAACTCACCAAGCATCAGCGATGTTGAAGCCTACTACGACGCGATGGGGCCGTTCTATAAATTAATTTGGGGCGATAGTGTTCACGGCGGCTATTGGCCAGCAGGCTTGGAAGATATGTCGCTCCCCGAAGCCCAAGAACATTTGACCAATTTGATGATTGAGAAAACGCCAATCAAGCCAGGCCAACACATGCTTGATCTTGGCTGTGGCACTGGCTTGCCGGCGATTCGCATGGCCAGCGCCAAACAATGTCATGTCCATGGATTAACTGTGGCTCACGGCCAAGTTGCCGAAGCACAAGCTACCATCCAAGCCATGCAAATGCAGGAGCTTGTGCACATCAATTGGGGCAATGCCATGGAATTGCCGTTTGAAGCCGATTTTTTCAACGCTGCATGGGCCTTTGAATCGATTTTTCATATGCCAAGCCGCCTTACCGTGCTGCAAGAAGCCAATCGAGTTTTGCAGGCTGGCAGTTATTTTGTATTGACCGATATTGTTGAAGTCAAGTCGCTTAGCCCTGAGCAGCAACAGATCTTTTTCCCAGCCTTTCAAATTAATACCCTTACCACCAAACAAGGCTACCTCGATCTCTTCGCCCAAACCGGCTTCGAGCAGCTTGAGTTGATCGATTTGACCGCTGGCATCGAGAAAACCCTAGCTCATACTAAGCTTGGCATCGAGCAAAAACGGGCCGAACTGGCGGCAATTTATCCACCAGAAATGCTTGGAATGATCGAACAAACCTGGCCGATGGTCGAGAAAATTTACGCCGAGTTTGTGCGCTACGTCTTGATTGTCGCGCGTAAACGTGGCTAAACCCAACAAATTCTAATTGTTGTGCTCATTTCAACCGTTCCATGCCCCAGATCAGCGACAACGATTTACATACTTCAAACGATCAAACGAATTAATTACTCACGAAGGAGTTAATAGTATGTCGCTGATTCAAAAAATGACCAAAGCGTTTGTGCTGATCGTCGAAGATAATATTGATAACATGCTGGTATTAACTGAATTGCTGAATGTTATGCCAGAAGTGCGTTATTGTAATGTACGGCCTTCAGGTCGCCAACTGTTTGCCTTCCTCGAAAACGATGCTGTGCCCGCAATTAATTTAATTTTGTTGGATATTAACTTGCCACGCGAAAATGGCTATGTGCTATTACCTAAAATTCGTGTGCACCCCAAACTCTGCAATGCCTTGGTGATCGCGGTCAGCGCTCAGACAGGGCCGCAAGAAGTTGCCAAAATTCGTGCGGCAGGCTTCGATGGCTTTCTGGCCAAACCACTGCACTTCCAACGCTTCCCTGAACAATTACGCCGAATTATGAATGGTGAACAAATTTGGGAAGGTGCGTAATCTGGCTATTTAGCTAGGCCATTGTTAAGTATTCTAGCCAATAAATTATAGAAATCAAATCCACACTATTTTTGTGATCTATTTAGATAATTTTAGGGTTGTGAATAAAATACAACCAAAATTTGAACTAAATTTAACCAAAAATATTATTTTATGACGTATAATACTAGTTGATCTGTGTGTCCAGGAGAAACAATTCATGGATTTTGCAATGTGGCATAACGTGAAAAGCAAAGTGGGCATCCTACTTGGCTTCACGCTGTTGGTCGGCTCGCTTGGCCAAGCTGCACCAACGAAGGCCGCCGAAAAGCTGTGTTTCAACCAGCCCGGCGTTGTTGAATGTATTGCTCCCGAGTTCCGCGATTACTGGGAAAAGAACGGTGGGCTGCCCGTTTTTGGCTATCCCCAAACCGCAGCCTATGAAGAAGCCACTCCTGAAGGTAAGTTCTTGGTGCAATATTTCGAGCGCCAACGGCTTGAATATCACCCCGAGAAACCAGCTCCATTTACGATTTTGCTTGGCCGGATTAATGATGAAGTGCTGTTGCGCGAAAACCGTGTATGGCGCGATTTCCCCACTGCTCCCCAAGCGACTGGCTGCCAATTGTTCAGCGAAACTGGCCATAGCGTTTGTGGTGAGTTCTTGAAATATTGGAACTCGCAAGGTTTGGATTTGGGCGAAAATGGCATTACCTACGGCGAATCATTAGCCTTGTGGGGCTTGCCACTCTCTGATCCGCAAGAAGAAATTAACATCGATGGAGATAAAGTGTTGACCCAACACTTTGAGCGTGCTCGCATGGAATGGCACACCAAAGATGGCAAGAACCAAATCTTGCTGACCCGCCTTGGCGTGACCTTGGTGCCAATGCAGCTCAAAATGTTGGCAATCAACGACTTCCACGGCCAAATTTCAACGGGCCGCAAGGTGAGCAATAAAGATGTTGGTGGCGCTGCCTACTTGAGCAGCTACATCAAACAAGCTCGCGCCAAAGCTCGCTACTCGTTGACCGTGCAAGCTGGCGATATGGTCGGCGCAAGCCCACCAAGCTCAGCTTTGTTGCAAGATCAGCCAACCATGGAATTCCTCAATATGTTGGGAGTTAATGTTGGCACAATCGGCAACCACGAATTCGATGAAGGCTTCGATGAAATGATGCGCTTGATCGATGGTGGCTGTCACCCAACCGCTGGCTGCTGGGAAGGTGCAAACTATCCCTATGTTGTGGCCAACGTGATCGACAAACGCACCAATAAGACAATTTTGCCAGCCTATCATGTGATGAACATCGATGGGGCACGCATTGGCTTTATTGGCGTAGTATTAGAAAATACCCCTGAAATCGTGATTCCATCAGGTGTGACCAACCTTGAGTTTATCGATGAAGTTACGGCGATCAACCAAGCAGTAACCGAGTTGAACGGCCAAGGTGTGCATGCAATCATTGTTTTGGCCCACGAAGGTGGTACGCAAAACGCCACAACTGGCGCAATCACTGGCCCAATTGCTGAAATTGCCAATGGCATTAATGATGATGTTGATGTGATCGTTAGCGCTCACACCCACACCTCAATCAGCGGCGAAGTTGATGGCAAGTTGATCACCCAAGCGCTTTCGTATAGCACCGCATTTGCTGATATCGATTTGACAATCGACCGCGCCAAACGCGATATTGTCGCCAAAAAAGCGACGATCGTCACGACCTTCCACGAAGACATGACCCCTGATGCTGATGTTGCGGCAATGGTCAAGAAATATGAAGACCAAGTAGCACCCCAAGTCAACCGCAAGGTTGGTACTGCTGCTAGTGCGATCACCAACACGGCCAATGCGGCTGGCGAATCGGCCTTAGGTAACCTGATTGCCGATGCTCAACGTAACACCATGAGCACTCAATTTGCCTTTATGAACCCAGGTGGCATTCGTGCACCACTCGATGCTGGCGAAATTACCTGGGGCGAGTTGTATTCAATTCAGCCATTCAGCAACGATTTGGTCAAGATGACCGTAACTGGGGCTGATATTTACACCTTGCTCAACCAACAATGGCAAAACCAAAGCGATGGGACAGTTCGCGCTCGTATCCTGCAAATTTCAGGTTTGAGCTACACCTGGACTGATGCCAATCCTGTTGGTCAAAAGGTTGTCGAGGTGCTCGATGGTAACGGCAAGGCTTTGGATAAAGCTGCGAGCTACACGATCACCGTCAATAGCTTCTTGGCTGATGGTGGCGATGGCTTCGTTGTGCTCAAACAAGGCACCAATCGCGAAGTTGGCCCAACCGATCTCGATGGCTTCGTGCGCTACATCGAAAAGTTAGCTCAGCCAATCAGCGCCAACATCGAAAACCGTATCGTCAAACAATAATTACACGACAACACACGATCACCAATGCAGCAGGCCAAACCTGCTGCATTGTGTTTTAGGGCAACCAGCGCGGCCAAATCGCATCATCAGCAAATTGGCTGGTATTGCCCGTTTCAGGATTTTGTTGCCAGATTGAATAGCGCGATTGCTGTGGGTCAAGTCTACTCCAAACCAATTGCTGGCTATCTGGCGACCACTGGGGATCAAAATTATCGTATTGAGGATCGTTGGTAAGTTGAATCGGTTGGATGGAATTATTAAGCTTTAATAGCCAAACTTCGCCGAGTTCAGCACCCAGCGGGCGGCGAATATAGGCTAATTGCTGACCATCAGGAGCCAGTCGTGGATAATACACATCGGCATCAACGCTTTCGAGCACAACATTTAATTGCTCAGTCGCCAGATCATAACGCACCAAACGACCAAAACGCCCAGTTTCTGGCTCGGTGAGTTGGGCAATAATTAAGGCTTGGCTATCAGGCTGCCAAGTAAACGTCCCAGTCAAGGTTAATTCGCGGGTTACTCCAGTAACATCTTGCAGCACCAATTGCGGTCGATCAGCCAATTCATAGATCAACCAATTCCCATCGGGTGACCATTGTTGATTCAAAGCTGGCGTTTGATCGACATCCAAGCTTTGGGGCTGGCTCAAATTGGCGCTGATTTGCCAGATGCTGGGCGGCGCAGGCTCGTCATCAATCAAGGCCAATGGCGAACGCAAATAAAGCAGTTGATCATTGGTAGGATGACATGTGGCTTGACTCAATACCGCCTCAGGATCATCAACCAAAATTTGGGTTTGCAAATTGGCTAAATTACTTGCAACCAAACGCTTGGTTGTGCTGGTCGCCGTGGTATAGACCAAACGACCTTGACTGAAGCAAGCAGGGCCATTGACTGCCGCGCCAATTGTCCGAAATCCAGCAACACCACTGATGATCAAATGGGCAGATGTTAATGGTTGTTGCACATAACTCAAACGCCAACCTTGCGAACCGAAAGTTGGCACAGAAGTTGGCACAGCGGTTGATTGCACTGAGCCACAACCGATTAAACTAGCAATAATTCCAAGAAATATGATCCAACGCATGGGGCAACATTCCTCTTAAATAGCCAGAATCCGTCAGGCTAGCCACTTCACAGCAGCAGGCCTGACGGATTATCGCACAACAATCAATCTTTATTTAAAGCGAATGTGTAAATGATTATCGTGATTGGGATAGGAAGTCGTCAAACCTTCGCTAATCAACACTGGATCATTGAAGTAGATCACGGTAATTTGGTTGGGGGCCGCAGCTCGAATGGCTTTGACCAAATTACGGGTAGCAGCGCGATCGTAGGTGCTCGATTGCCACGTGATTCGGCTGCCCGTGCATTGCTTGCTATCAGTGCGAATTGGCCAAAGATCAACATCAAGGCCAGTTTCGTGCGAGGCATGGCCTGGGATATCGCCGCCATGCTCAAAACTAATATCGCCAAGCGGCACTTTACCCTTGCCATAACCAGCAAAATCACTAGCGGCTGCTTCAATTTGGGCCACGGTTGAGGCGACACCCCAGTTAGCGTTGCCATTGCCATCGGGGTCTTGATCGCAGATGTTGGCACTGAAATCGGTATATTCATAATGCCAAATTAAGTTCTTCCAAGTGGTTGGGCCAACCACGCCATCGGCACTCAGGCCAGCATGGCTCTGAAAACTCTTGACAGCGCTCTCAGTACCAGCCCCAAATGCCCCATCGACGGTTAGGCCAGCGTTGCGTTTGGCATTCAACAAGGTTTGAACAGCCTTGACCGCGTTACCATTATCGCCACGGCGCACGGTTACAATCAAGGCATTCCAAGTGTTAGGGCCGACAATGCCATCAGCCCCAAGGCCTCGGCTTGATTGAAAACTCTTGACTGAGCTTTCGGTGCCTGAGCCAAACACACCATCGGCACTAATATTGAGCAAATATTGCATAGCTTTGACATCAGTGCCACGATTGCCTTTGCTAATGGTATGGAAAAATGCCGCTGAAAATGCCTGCGCCGAGCCAATTGAACCAAGTGTAATTCCAAAAATCAAGGTAAAACTGGCAATTCGCCAAACTAAAGCTTTCATCAAGCAACCTCACTACATCGCTAAGTTGTTCCAGCTGTTCAAGCCGACCACGCCATCAACCGTCAGTTGGCGATTGGTTTGGAAGGCGCGAACAAGGGTATTTACGCCTGTGCCAAAGCTGCCATCAATTGTCGTTGGGTAACTTTGCACCGTCAGTTGATTTTGTAAGGCCTTGACTGCCTCGCCTGTATCGCCTGAGCGCAAGGTCATAATTAATTTTTCCCACGTTGCGGCCCCAACAACTCCATCTGAGGTTAAGCCATTGGCAGTTTGGAAACTCTTGACGGCAGTTTCGGTGCCTGGGCCAAAGGCTCCATCGGCGGTAATCGTCGCGCCGCGTGCCCGCAAAAGATATTGCATGGTTTTGGCGAGGCCAGTCGCGGGGGTGTTACGCCGCAAAATTGGCCACATCCGGCCAACTGCACCACCGCTGAGCGTCGTATCAACAGCGGTACGCAACTGTGGCAGCAAGCTATAGAGCGTATCGCCTGGGCAACTGGTGCTATCCAAATCGCGATGGCCGACAATAGCGTTGGCGGTTAGGCCATATTGCTGGCAAATATAGGCAATCAACGCCACCAGTTTATTCCACAAAGGCAGGCTGGGCGTAACATTCATATACAAGCCTTCGCATTCAATGCCAATATGGGTTTCATTATGGCCATCGACGTGTGCGCCTTGAACATGCTTCGTGCCACCCTGCAAAATGCTCAAGCTTTGATGGCGACCTTCCATAATCCAGCCACCACGGCTGATCGTAAATTGTTGGCCTGTATCGATCCAGCCGCGATTGAAATGGCTTTGCTGAATTTGCCGTGCCACTTGCCAAGCCTTATTACGGGTAAAATCGTTGGTGTTAGGATTCGTCGTGTGGTGCACAACAATCCCGATTGGCTTTTGATTGAGCACATTGATTGGCTCTTTGGCAGCGGCAGCACCCCAAGCAGTAGTTGAATCGATTGCGGGAGTTGCAACAGCGGCATAGGCAGGCCGCAAGAGGCGTAATTCAGTACCACCCACCACCACGCTCATTGCCACACCCAACGATAGTTTGCCAAATGTACGGCGCGAAAGTTTCTTCATTGCGGGGTTTCCTTTGTTCAAAAAACAAGCCCCACGTTGGAAAACGTGAGGCTTGTAGACAAAAGCGATTATGGGCGAGGCCAAGCACAGTGGATGTGGGTGCTATGGCCGGAATCGCCAGGCCCAAGCACTTCGGTTGCGCCGAGGTTGGCGCATTTGTTGCGGAATGATTGTTGGTTGGGGTGTGATGCGCTAACGTGTGAGCCGTTGATCACATTGACATCGACGGCAACGCCAGCATAGTGACGAGAGTTGGCGCTATGTGAACCACCAGCAATTTCGCTGACCGAGTAGCTCCACGACTGTGAGAGGGTGATCATCCCATTCAATAATGAGGTGCTGAGGTAAACCGAACCACCTGGGGCATTGCCATAGCTGCTCCGGCGAGCAGCGCCACCATTGGCGGTGTCAACAATATTTTGGCGAGCGGTTGCGCTATCGGAAACGCCTGAGGTATGAATTGTCGCGAGGGCGATGCGGCTGCTATCGCGGATGGTACGAGCCAAATCGGCGCGGCTCGAGCCACCACCACCTGGATTGCCCGTCAATGCAGCCCAAGTATCAGCGCCAACAATGCCATCGGCTCCCAAACCTTTGCTCGATTGAAAGCTCTTGACTGCTGACAACGTGCCTGCACCAAAATCGCCATCAACCGTCAACGAGTGGCCATGCTTTTTCAATTGGCGTTGCAAGGCATTGACGACAATGTTGTTATCGCCTTGGCGCACCGTGATTACCAATTGCTCCCACGTGTTGGGGCCAACCACACCATCAGCGCTCAAGCCTTTGCTCGATTGAAAGCTCTTGACTGCTGACAACGTGCCTGCACCAAAATCGCCATCAACCGTCAAGCTATAGCCGCGTTGCTTCAACATTGCTTGCACGGTATAGACGTTATCGCCAGAATCACCGTTGCTAACGGTTGCCCAAGTGCGGGCTGCAACCCCCTGCGCCGCAGGGCCAAAACTTGCCAACATGACCAAAGCCATGGTTAGGCCGCTGAACCAAAATGCCCACCGCTTGTGCATAATTGCTATCCTTCCTTGTGAATGCCACTAAAAAAGATCGGGAATGGGATTGTTTCAAGCTTGATTGTCGAAAAGCGCGATTCGTAGGTATACTATATGCAACCCTTCTTAAAAAATTCTAAAAATATTGTTATGTTTCTAAAAAATATCTTAAAGCGCTGCCAGCGATCCACTAGGAGGTTCCATGACGCAACAGCCTACAATCTTAGTGATTCAACCAGATCGAGCCTTGCAAGCCTTAATTGTGCGGGTCTTGAAAACCGCTAGTTTTCAGGTGTTACGCAGCGATAGTATTCAGTCAGCCCAGCTCCTCGTTGAGCAAGAGGCGCTTGATTTGGTGGTGATCGATCAGTGGATTCCCGACCATGATGCGTTGGAGTTTTGTCGTAATCTTCGTGAGCATTCAAATTTGCCGTTGCTAATGGTGGGAGCCAGCAGCGATGCCTATATGCGAGGCATTGCGCTCGATCAAGGGATTGATGATTATGTAATTACGCCGTTTCATGAGAGCGAATTTTTGGCCCGCGTTCGAGCCTTGTTGCGGCGCAGCCAACAAGCGACTCAGCAACAACAGCCGCAATATACCGAATGTGGCGCGTTGCTGATCAACTGGCAAGACCAGCAAGTACGCAAATATGGCGAATTAGTTCATCTTACCAAAACTGAATGGGCCTTGCTCAAATTATTTATTCAATATCATGGCCAAGTTTTAACCCATCGTATGTTGCTACAACAGGTTTGGGGAAAAAGCTATAGCGAAGATCGGGCCTATCTGCATGCCTATATTCGGCGTTTACGCGCCAAACTCGAAGACGATCCAACCAATCCGCAATTAATTCACTCAGAATCAGGGATTGGCTATCGTTTTATGCGGATTGAAGCGCCTACTCAAGCGCCGCAAGCCAACCCGACCAGCCTTGCCCATTTGCGCTTACCCTACCCGATCGCCGCGCTGATTGGCCGCCAGCATGAATTAACCGCCTTACAAGAACTGCTGAGCAAATCCGAAGTCCGATTAATCACGATCACAGGGATGGGTGGATCGGGCAAAACCAGCATGGCCAGCTATATTGCCCAGCAATTGCATCAAACGCAACATATGCCAGTGGTATTTGTCGCGCTCGACACCATCAACGATCCCAATATGGTAGCGGCAACCTTAGCCCGCGCCGCTGGCTTACGCGACCACGGCGATGATCAGTCACTCGAACGCTTGCAAGATTGGATTAGCAATCAAACCATGCTCTTCATTTTGGATAATTTTGAGCAGGTGTTGGGTGCAGCGCCGCAAGTCAGCCAATTGCTCCAGCATTGCCCAAATTTAAAAATTGTGGTCACCAGCCGAATTGTTTTGGGAGTGTATGGTGAATATGAGTTTGTACTGCCCCCGCTCGGTTTGCCCGACCTGCAACAAAGCCCACCACTTGAGCAAATTGCCGCTAGTCCGGCGATTCAACTCTTTGTGCAGCGAGCGCAAGCAGTTGATAGCCAATTTCGCCTGACTGCTGAAAATGCTGCTAGCGTGGCCGAAATTTGTGTGCGGCTCGATGGTTTGGCCTTGGCGATTGAGTTGGCAGCCGTTCACAGCAAATTTTATCCGCCCAAGGTGATGTTGCAACGACTCAACCAGCGGCTCGATTTTCTCTATCATAACAGCCCGGATCGAACACAGCGCCAACATTCGCTGCGCGGGGCAATCGATTGGAGCTACGAACTGCTTGGCAGCTATGAACAAACGATTTTTCAAGGCCTTGGCTTGTTTGCTGGCAGTTTTACCCGTGAGGCGGCCCAAGCGTTATGGCCCAACGACGAACCAAGCCGGATCGAACGGGTTTTGCAGCATTTGGTCAATGCCAGTTTGTTACAACGCGAAACCAGCAGCGACGGCCTGAGTTGGTTCGCCATGCTCGATACCATTCGCGAATATAGCTTGAGTAAATTGCCAAAAGGCGAGGCCCATTGGCTCCAACAACAATTACTTGATTATTATGTTGAGTTGATGCAGCAAGCCGAACAAGCCTTTTTGGTCAGCAACCATACTGGCTGGATCAAACGGCTCGAACGCGAACTGCCAACGATTCGCAGCATTCTCGCATGGGGCATTCAGCAAGAATATAGCTTGGCAGTCTGGCAATTATGCGCGAGTTTTTGGCGCTTTTGGCATGAGCAAGGCCTGATCAGCGAAGGGCGCGAATGGCTAGCCAAAATCCAACACCTGCAACCAAGCACAATCCCCTTGGCAATTCGCGATAAAGTGCGGCTTGGGGCGGGAGTTTTGGCTTTTATCCAAGATGATTATTCAGCAGCTAATCAGGCTTTTAGCGAAGTGTTGGTCGAGCCACGCGCCGAACATCAACCCAAGGCAATTGCCCATGCACTAACCAATATTGGCATGGTCGCCTATTGGCAAGGGCGTTATGGCGAGGCAATTCAGGCCTTGGAAGAAAGTCTGCCATTATTAAAAATGCTTGATGATCGCTATGGTATGGCCAGCAGTTTGCGCCATTTGGGCATGAGTCAGTTGGTGCAACATGGCTCACGCAGTGCCTTGGCGCTGTTAGCCGAAAGTTTAAGCTTCTATCAAGAGCTTGGCAGCAAAAGTGGCATTGGCACGGCGATGGGGTTTTATGGTCGGGCTTTATTAATTTATGGCGACGATCACGAAGCTCAGCAATGGCTCGAACAAAGCATCGCCATGCTTGAGCCATTGGGCAATTGGCCTGCCATGGCCCGTAGTCAAACCTTTTTGGGGCGAGTAGCCTTGGCCCAACGCCGTTATGCAGATGCTCAACAGTTGCTCAGCCAAAGTTTAGCCACGCTCTATCGGGTTGGTGATCGCGAAGGCGTGGCTGCTTCAATCGAGGGTTTAGCCGTTTGGAGCGCACTCAACCAGCAAGCTGAGCGGGCACAAGCGCTTTGGAGTGGAGCAGATTGGCTACGTGAATTAATTGGTGCACCAATTCCACCAGCCGATTTTCAAGCGCTACGCCGCATGTTGCCCCAATCTTTCAGTTTTATGCAGCAAGCTCAAACGCCCAAATCGCTACGTCACTTGGTTGGCTGCGCCTTAGCCAGCGATTGTAGCTCGTTGGGATGCGATGAACATGGATAGGAAAGCATCCGAAGCAAAAGCTACAACCACTGAGCGCGGCGAACAACCGCTTATTGGGTTTGCACCAGCACGCCCGTCAAACCATTCATTGCGGTGCCGATGGTAAGATTAAACGTATGGCTTGAATTGACAGCTTGCAACATCGTCCCTTCGGCATTTTCATAGATACTACTAACCGTATAGCCTTGGTTGGCAAGTTCAGTTTTGTAGAAATCGATGACATCGCTCATTGGCATACTTGTACTATAGCTCATGAGGCTTTCATCCATCAGCAGATTTTGCACATCATCGACTGTTGGCAGGCTACCCATCATCGTATCCGCTACTTGTGTACAACTCGCTGGCACGGCAAATGGCGCAATTTGATTGATTTGATCAAGCTCGATCGAGGTTTCAGTGATCATGCTGTTACCTTCAGACGAAATATCCATACTCGAAGTAGATTTGATCAAGATGCCTTCTGGCGTAATCCAAAAATCGCCTTTGATCAGCATGCCAGCCGTATCGCTCTCAACGTGGTAATGAGCCGCCGTCATGCCATTGACGCTTTCAGATTCAGCAATCAACTGCGGCTCAAAGGAGGCTGCGAGGACGTTCAACATGCCACCATTGAAGGAACGTGCCATATCGAAGGTCTGCTCCATCATTTGGGGATCGAGCACGGTTGCATTACAAATTTGCTCAGTGCCAGTATCCTGCACTTGATACACCGAACCATCGATCAGCCATGTGCTATTGGTTGGATCAGGCGTATTAGTTTTTACTTCGAGATGAACGGCCAACGGTTGATTGATCCGTTCTTCTAAAGTTTCGCTAATCGATTCATTTGATGATTCGGCGTTTTTGGTGCTAATTTTAGTTATGCTGCGCAAACGATAGCTTTGCAAGGTTTTGAGTTTTTCAGCCGTTTTTTGCGGATCAGTCAACTGATCGATTAAGTCGTTGGCTTGGTTGCCAGTGGCTGGCGCTGAATTGGCTGCTTCAGGCACGGCGGTTGGCTCAATTTGCGCGACAGACGTTGGCTTAACTTGCTGCGGCTGCTCCCACCACAGGCACTGAGCACAAAACCCAATAATAATCCACACGCTAAACGATTATAACGGCTTGGCATTGATTTCGCTCCTTGATTGCAATGTGTTTCAGCTACAGCGTTACTATAGCCATAAACCAGCCGCAAGCTATGACAAAACTTGTCAGTTGTTGCCAGCATTATGCAGAGCAAATAGTCAATTATTGGGCTAAAATCCAGCTAATTATTAAATTTTTTTACAAATTAATCAAAATCGGCTAGTATATGGGCATCGGCATTAATCAATTAATCAAGGAGGCAAGCCGCAATTCTCACGGCCTCACCGTGTTGTGGTCAACATTGTTGCTCAGGTGCAGGTACGACCGCCAGTTGGAAGCGTACTGGATAACCGTTTGTTGCAACCATTTCATTTGTTGAGGAGGCTCTCTTGAAGCGTCTATGGCTAAGTACGTTGGTTGTCGGCTGTTTGCTTGGTTTGGCTACTCCTACAAACACTGCTGGGCAGACTCGTTTGAAAGAAAAAACACCTGAACAATTGGCTGAGGCCGAAGCACCCGCAGTTGCCGGCCAATACCTGATTAAATTTAAGCCTGCGCTGAATACAGCATCTCGCAGCACCACCCTTAAAAACCTCGGAGCCGATCATCTCCAACATCTCGCTAGCCTTGATCTTGAGTTAATTGAATTTGCTCCACTCAAGCAGAACGCTACTCCAGAGCAAACTGAACGAGTGCTGGCCGAGCTAAAAAACCATCCAGCAATTGAATATGTTGAGCCAAACTACCTCTATGCCCCACTGTATACGCCGAACGATCCTGGGTTGGGCCAACAATGGGCTTGGGGAGTCATCAAAGCCTATGATGGTTGGAATATTACCCAAGGTAGCTCTAGCGTGATCATCGCGATTGTTGACACTGGCATCCAAACCAACCACCCTGATCTTGATGCCAAAATTGTGGCTGGCTACGATTTTGTTGATAACGATACCAACGCGATGGATGGCAATGGTCATGGTACGCACTTAGCAGGCACAGCCGCCGCTGAAACCAACAATAGCACTGGTGGCGCAGGGTTATGCCCCAATTGTCGCTTGATGCCAATCCGTGTTTTCAACAATAATGGCAGTGGTACCCTGGCTGCTGTGGCCCAAGGCATTACTTTTGCTGCCAACAACGGAGCCAAAGTGATCAACTTAGGCTTGGGTGGCAGTGCCTCAACAACCCTGCAAAATGCAGTTAATTACGCGTGGAACAAAGGTGCCTTCTTGACCTGTGCGGTTGGTGGCAGTAACTCGGGCACGCCAACCTATCCAGCAGCCTACCCCAACTGCTTCCCCGTGGCGGCTAGCGGCAAAACCGATATTAAAACACCTTCCTCAGGCTATGGCACATGGGTCAAAGTGGCGGCTCCCGGGGCAAGCATCTATTCAACCTGGCTCAACGGCGGCTATACCACAATTAGCGGTACCTCAACCGCTACCGCCCATGTTTCAGGTTTAGCAGGCTTGTTGGCCTCGCAAAACCGTACCAATGCCCAAATTCGCGATCGCATTTGCGCCACCGCTGATCCAATTGCGGGCACTGGAACTTACTGGTCATGTGGCCGGATTAATGTTTATGCCGCTGTGCAATAAACCCATTTTATATTGGATTAACGGCAGCTAGGTGGTCGATGTAATGGGTTAACACCTTGTCACCGTCCCTCACCCCAAGCCTCTCGCCCACGACGACGCACTCTTGGAGCGGTTTCCCCTCGCCTCGCCGTGCGGAAGAGGGAACTAGCTTACAAGGGTAGGTTGCATCGACGAACCACGGATAGGCTGGTTCATCAATGCATGGATGATAGCCCTGATTGCCATTGAGGGGG
>NZ_DOPT01000097.1:32588-76044 GCF_003512625.1 Herpetosiphon sp.
GGGTGGTGAGTCACCATGATTGTTAAAAACCTACCATTGTAAGGAGATGACTAGGGGGTGAGGGCATATTAGCCGTTGGTCATGCAATAAACCATTACAACTAGACGATGATGGCTTGAGCCGCTATACTAGGTCATATCTCCTCACTAACCATCAGTGACGAAGGCTACAGTGATTGAATCACGAACCGCGACGATGCACCGGAGATAGTTGCCAAAATGCTTGCTACCACCAGCTTAGACACCGATCGATCCATCATTCGCTGTAGGCCGAACCACCGCACCCAACTCAGTGCAGAGTTGACTTAAGCTTCAATTCAAGGAGATCATATGTCAACTACTCATCCAAATTTGCCAAGCCTCGCCGCAATTGACCTCGATTCACTAGCGCTTGGCCCACAAACCCGCTTGACTCACAACCATACAAAGCACTACTTACCACAATTTCAAACGGGTTTTGCCCCAATTGTGCCGCTTATAGCCGATATCAATGACCTTGAATGCGAATTAAGTGAAGCCATCGATTCACCACCTGATGTTTAAAGTGGTAATTGTGCGCTAATCGTTAAGCTGCTGGTAGTGAGCTAATTGGCACCAAAAATTCACCATAGAGTTTCAAACGTTGGCTACTGGTACAAATTACCACCAAATTAGGGGCAATTTCAAGCAAGCGCCGCAACCACAAGGCATCATCGGCATGGACTTGATAGCCACATAAGATTAACAAGACATGCCGACCTTGAAACAGTTCAAGGATTGAATTCCCATTCAGGCTAGGCGTAAGTTGCCCATAATCGCGCAACCGTAACCCTAAAGCTTGCGACGAACTGGTAGTTAAATCAACCCATAAACAGCCGTGAGTAAATTGGGTTTGAACCTGATGCGCCACATCAAGCACCAATTGCTGCTGTAAAACCTGATCATTACCCACAACATTGATCAAACGCACACCCTGTTGCAGCAATTGTAGCGTCCGCTGGTAGGCTAGCAAGGTTCGATCAGTGCTTAAATGCGACGGCAATCCCGCCGAACGTTGGAAGTGTTCAAACAACGAACTTGGAGCCTGTGCGATACTTTGTTGGTTCAGAGCATGGGTAAGATTTCGCAATAATTTGCGTTGATGCCGATGAAACGTCGCTTTATGAATATGCAACTGCTGAAGATAATCATCGACCGATGCACCTGGTTGGGCTAAAATCGCCAATAATAAACGATACTCAGCATCATGCAACGGAATGCTCTTCAAGGCTTGATAACATGGCTGAATTCCGCCATATGCTTGAATCAGTTGAGCAATTTGAGGTTGATCGATGACTTTTTCCGGTGCATAAATTAAATCTGCAATTTGTTCTTCAGTAAATGGCATAGGTATTCCAATCTCCATCAATTAATACTATAGGAGTTTGAGTGAAATCCATAGATTATTCGCAAAAAATAATTCATTGTATCATTAAAACTATTCAAATCCCAATAGAAATCAGCATCGATCAGTGCATCAAAATCCTCACAGTATTGATTAAGAATAATTTTTGTTCGTTCTAGAAATTCAGATTCGTACCAACGCATTTCATAATGTTCAAGATATAATATATTTAAGAGATATATATATGCTGAATATGCAACTAAATAATATTCTTTAAATATAGCTATATAGATAATCGTCTCACAAAGTGTAAATACTTGTTCAATAAAAAACAAACTTCCCATCGATATAGGATACAATTTATGCACATAAATATCTATATCATCGGCTCTTCTTAAAAAAGAATAGATTTTAATTAATCGCAAATAAATGTCGAAGTCTCCAAGGTAAATATCGATATTTTTCCGATCCTCAGCTTGTTTAATGAGGTAAAGAAATTTCTCCTCGGCTTCATAATATTTCTCTTGGCAAACATAAATTACAGCAACATTCTTAATACTCGAATACATTCCATCATAGTCTTTAATTGCCTCAAATTTAATTATTAATTCATCATAAATATCACATGCTTGCTCAAATCTTTTTGTTTTATACAGAAGATTGGCATAATTCAGCATAGGTGTTAGAAAATTATCCTCATCGCCAATTTGGCGATAGATAGTAGCTGCATCTAATAATAAATCACCGGCTTCAACTAATTTATTTTGTTCCATTAAGATCAAAGCATAGAAATTTTTGGCTTTTGCTTCGAGTACATAGAATTGATTATGATGAGCAAGGTTAATTAAATAATGATAAGTCGCCAAACGCGAATAACTTGCAGTATCCTTAGCACAAAACAACAAAATTGAATACAATACACGGCATTGCAGATATGGCTCGCTGGTTGGTTGCAGCACCACTGGAATTGTGGGTTCGAGCCATGATTGGGCTTCAGCAATTAATTGAAAATTCCACCAACAACGATATAACGAACCCAGCAATTGCCAAAAACGGCGCGGGGTTGGATCGGCTTTGGCCGTATGCAAGGCCAATTGCACATTTGGGTACGATTGCAAGAACGCACAATGCCAAAATGCCGCATCCGGCCCAAGCATGATCTCCTCGCTTGGTGCAACCCAAATAATATAGTAATCGCAATGCTGCGAACGAAGTTGGTGTTGTTGTTCAGCAGGCGATAATTGCCAAGCATATTGACGAATTGGCTCTAAGATCGTATATGGCTGCTGCTCAGAATCCAGGCGATAACTAATTAAGTGGTTATCCAATAATAAGGCTAGATGATCTTCCATCAACTCAGGCTCAAGCCCACAAATGGCCGCTGCTGCGGCTGCATCCCATCCGGCGCGAAACACCGCCAGTTGCTGCATGATATGTTGCGATTGAGCCGGCAACAGTTGATAGCTCCAACCAATAGTCGCAGCCATCGTCTGCTGCCGCGCATCCAAATCCAGCGGGCCTTCAGCAATAAATTCAAGATCGGTGGTAATCGCTGCGAGAATCGTTTCCAAGGAATACTCGGCGGTTCGAGCGGCAACCAACTCAATCGCTAAAGGCAGGCCTGCTACCTGCCGACAAATTTGGCCAACAAGGTCAAGCAATTGATGGTTTGTACGATCCACCAGTCGCACAGCTTCCATGCGATCAAGGCACAATTGGACTGCTGGCGATTGATTAAGCTGCTCGAACGAAGCTTTTTCCGCAGGACAATCCAATACGGCAACTTCATAAAGCTGTTCGTTGGGTACATTCAGGCGCACCCGACTCGTTGCAATCACCTGTTGCTGCGGTACTGCTTGAAATACTTGGGCAAGCCACAAGCCTGCTGCTGGAATATGCTCCAAATTATCGACGATCACCAAGCTGCGCCGTTGCTGAAAAAATTGTTGCAGCGTCTGCTCGAGTGATTGGGCTTCCGTAATGACCAATTGCAATTGCTGGATACAAGCCAAACCCACATCTTCAACCCGTTGCACATCGGCAAAGCGTAGCATATGCACTTCATCACAGCACGAACCAATGCTCTGTTGGGCCAACTCCATCGCCAAGCGGGTTTTGCCTACGCCACCAGCACCAATTAACGTTATCCAGCGATGGTCGTCTGCTAAAAGCGTCTTTAAGGTCGTTAACGCCGCATGTCGCCCAATAAAACTCGTCCATGGCACCACAAAACTCACTGGGTTCGCCACTGGAGTAGCCAACACTTGCGGTTCAGCTGGAGCTTGCACTGTATTAAGAAACTGACTTAAACTTCGACAAAGGGCATTTTGCTGCCGATGAAAGGTGGCATGATGGATCGCTAGCAGGTCGGTGTAGCGCACCACCGAATCTTCAGGGTTGTTCAAAATAACTTCTAAAACCCGCCGTTCCTTGGCTTTTAGCGGAAAATCAAGCAATTGCTGACGCATCTGCTGTAAACCGCCTGCCTCGGCGATCACTGCCGACCAAGCATGGTGCTGTAAAAGCCGCTGAGGATAATGCAACAGATCATGCACCACTGCGTCGTTCCATTGAAGAGTTGATTGCGTCATAGGGGTATCTCATTCTTTCATGCTGCGCGAAACTGCGGCGAACCTAACTAACCAGCGATAAAGCGTTGGATACTCCCTGGAATTGCATACCAATGCCCTAAATCAATCAAGAAATGTTTAATTTGGGCTTCCTGTAAACCGCTAGCAATCTCACTAGGCTTAACTTCATTTGAAGCATAAAGTTCAGTTCGCCATGCATGCTGCGCCAGCTTCAACAATTGCGCCAAAAGCTGTTGCGTTGTTGGTTGGAGCGCAGCATGGCTCAGTGCAATGAGCAATCCTAGAGCTTCAGACGCAGCATTAAGTGCATCGATCAGTTGAAGTTGGGCCACAAGCGTCGCTAAATCATGGGTTACAGCTAAACCAGCAGCTAACTCTAAGGCCAGCGGCTTTCCGTCAAGCAGCTGACAAATCTGGATGAGCATTCTGCGCTGTTCTAGCTTGGTCAGATCAATTGGCTGAAATGGAGTTAATCGTTCAAGCAAGAGTTGCAGGGCAGGATTCTCAGCAAGTGAGGTAGGTTGAGCATCATGCTGTGGATAGTTAAGCGGCTCAACATGATGTAAGCATTCATTCGGCACATTTAAGCGCTGGCAACCAGTGGATATAACCCGCACAAACGGCGCAGCTTGTAAGGTGTCCTCAAACCAAGTTGCAAGCTCTGGCTGATCCAGGTTATCAAGAATCAGCAAGATTTGGCGTGAACCAAAATAGGCTTGAAACCGCTGGCGTGGATCATCGCATAACGGCTCAAGCCCAAGTTGGCTTAAACAGTATTCAGCCAGCGTTGCTAGCTCAACGCCAGCATTCAGCTGCAATAGGCAAATCCCATCGCCAAACATTGAGCTAACCCGTTGGCTCATTTCCAAGGCCAAGCGCGTTTTCCCCGTTCCAGCCGCGCCAACCAAGCTAATCCAATGACAACCTTGATCAAACAGCAATTGAATTCGCTCAAGATCGAGCGCTCGGCCAATAAAGCTGGTTTTAGGCTTGATATAGGGCAATTGCGCCAATTCGGGGGCAGGTTGATCATCGGCACGTGGCACAGGCAATAAACCACTCAAGCGTTGGCAGAGTGCCTTGTGTTGGCGATGAAAGGTAGCCGGATGCATTGCCAACAGGTCGCAATAATATTCAACTGCGGCATCGGGATAGTCGAGCAGCACCTTGAGCAAACGCAATTCTTTGGCTTTAAATGGATAAGTTAAGAGGTGTTGACGCAGTTGCCGAATGCCGCCAAATTCGGCGATAACCAGCGCCCAAGTAGGATGCTCCAGCAGCCGTTGCGGGTAGTTTAACAGCGTATGTACAACGTCGGCTGTCCATTGTTGTGTTGTCGGTATGGTCATAGCAGGGTCGCCCTATCGTACCCAAATTAAGCTAAAACCATTCTCATCGGTTGGCTCTCATGCCAACCTTCACCCCTCAACTCCGCTCAAGATACGCTTAACTCAACAAACCGTTGCGCTTCAAGAAGCCCGTTAAGGCCTCGTCGCTTGGCTCAGTAATCACTGTGCCACGATCATACGAGCGGGCTTGGCGGCCTGCTGGCAAAGGCGCTGGCTCCTCGAAAGGCAAATTACTGCCAGCTTCGGCAATCACAATTGTGGGCACACTGCGATGACCAACCCACCCCTCGACCAAAGCACCTGCCTCGGCATCTTGATCGATATTGATCTGGGTGTAGGCCACATTGTTAGCGGCCAAAAAACGTTGCGAACGAGCTAAATCCGGGCAAAAACTCGTTCGACCATACACAACGACATGTTTACTCACAAGAAACCTCCATAAGCACCGCTGGACAAGTATAAAATGAGGTGCGCTATGATCGTACTTCGCTTTATGCCATTGTCAAACGCCAGAACACCTCGTACAATGAAGGGCAGCGACGCAATGGAGAACTCCCATGCCTGATGCAAGCAATGGCCATGTGTTAATCGTCGAAGATGACCTCAGTATTAGCCGGATGTTTCAACTGCTGCTGCGCGATGCTGGCTATCGCGTATCGTTGGCTAATAGCAGTGAAGAAGCTTTGCAATTCGTTCGTGTCATCACTCCCGATATTATTTTGTTGGATATTTCCTTGCCTGGCATGAATGGGGTTGATCTGACCCGCCATTTGCGCAGTAACCCCGCAATTCCCTTTATTCCAATTATTCAAATCACGGCGCTTGGCGATTTGCGCACCAAAGTTGCAGCGCTCGACGCAGGAGCCGATGATATTTTGGTCAAGCCAATCGAGCTATCCGAGCTTTTGGCGCGTTTGCGGGTGATGCTGCGGCTACAAAAAAATCGCCGTGGCCTCGAAGAATCGACCCGCCAAATGCATATTTTATATGCGATCAGCCAAACGCTCAACAGCTCCCTAGATATTAATAGTATTTTGCGCGATTTGGTGCTGCAATTAGCCAATGCTTTGGGCGCAGTTCGCACCTCGATTATTTTAGTTAACGATCATAACACGCCATTTTATGCCTCATCGGTTAAAGAGACCCTCAACACCGAGAGTATTCAACGGGTCATTCGCGATGGTGTGGCGGGCTGGGTTATGCGGGCCATGAAACCGTTAATCATCGCCGATACAACCCGCGATCCCCGTTGGATCTCACTTGATCGCCGCACTGAAACCACCCGCTCGATTTTATCAGTGCCGTTGATTCATCAAGGGATTGTGGTTGGTGTGGTCACCGCTGCACATACGCGTACCAATTATTTTACCCAAGAGCATCTTGAATTAGCCCAAAATATCGGCAATCAAAGCGTTACGGCGTTTAATCACGCTCAACTTTTTCAAACGACTGTTCAGCAAAAGAGCTTGCTCGAACGCCGTTCGCAAATGTTGGAGGAATTGTTGAACGTCGGCGAGCGCTTGAGTCTCAATTTGCCCTTACAAGATGTCTTGAATGAGCTAGCTCAAGCGATTCATCGTTCGTTGGGCTTTCGCCAAGTGATTATTCATGTGTTTGGAATTGATGATGTTGAGCCAGCCCAAGGCGTAGCTGGGGTTCAGCGCGAACAAATTCAGCAACTCTGGACAAATGCTCAGATTCAGCAAAGCATTGTGCCCTTGCTGCGTGAGCGGTTTCGCATCAGCCGCTCGTATTTCGTGCCTTCAGGCTATAAACTCGACGATGAAGAAACCAATCAACTGCCGTTTGGAGCGATTGGCATTCGCCAAGCTGATTATCTGTTTGTGCCCCTAGGCAGCCCGCAACAATTGCTTGGGCTGATGATCGTCGATCTGCCCAACAATCTGATCACCCCCGATTTGGCCACGATTCAGGCGCTCGAAGTCTTCGCCAACCATGGCACAACCGCCGTCAACAATAATCGCTTGTTTGCTCGCGAACATACCCGGGCCAATCAATTGCAATTATTGGTTGAGCTAGGCCGTAATTTCGCCGAGTTAATGACTCCTGATCAATTATTGCGCTTGGTTGCCTCATTGGTTCGCCATAGTTTTGGCTTTAACAGCGTAGCAATTTTGCTCAAGCACAACAATGAATTTATGCTGCGGGCCGGAACTCACAATTTCGCCCATCATCCCTACAACCAGCCACTGAGCATTGATGCGCGGATTTTACAAGCCTTAGAGCATTACCAAAGTTGGCTCAGCAGCAATAGCGAGCAATTTTGCTTGAATTATGAGTGGGGCGAGCCAACGATCGTCGCCGAATTGATCGTGCCCCTGCATACCCACGAAGGAATTCAAGGCCTCTTGGTAATTGGGCATAGCGATGCAAGCGCCTTGGATGGCCTCACTCAATCAATTTTAGGGGCAATTGCCGTTCAGTTGACGGTTGGTTTGGATAACGCCAAGCTGTTTTTGCGCGAACAAGAATATATTCAACAACTCAATCGCGTTAACGACATAGCCCTACAACTAACCAGCACCACCACCGAGCCAGCATTTCATGAGATTATGCAGCAAGTTGCAGCCATGTTTCAGGCTCCCCAAAGTATGTTGGTGTTGGTTGATCCCGAGCAGCGCCAGATTAACCGCAGCATTGCCTATCCGCAATCATGGTTGCACGAGCTACCAGCCTTGCCTGAACTGTTGGCTAGCCTTGATGAAAGTCGGGTACAAATGCTCAACCATCAACATGCCTCGGCCTTAGGTCAAACATTACGTCAATCAGAAATTAACACGATCGTGGTAGCCCAATTGTATAGCGCCGAACGCTTGCACGGCCTTTTGTTGATTAAGCCCGCTGATATACACTACGTTTGGCGCTCGAATGACCGTAATTTGCTCCAAACCCTTGCCACCTTATTCGCCCAAGCCTTGGAAAACCAACAGCTGCAAGCCCAACGCCTAGAACGCTTACGCGCCGATTTGCAGCGCTATATGGCTCCACCACTAGTTGAACAATTGCTGAGCGAAGGTGGTTTTGGCGAGGCCAGCGAGCGTGATATTGTGGTGTTATTTGCCGATTTACGCGGTTTTACGGCGCTCAGCGAAAATCTCGCGCCCCAAGTCGTGGTCAAGCAAATTCTCAATCGATTTTTCGATGAAATGACTGCCGTGCTCTATCGTTATGATGCAATTATCGATAAGTTTTTGGGCGATGGCCTGATGGCGGTTTTTGGCTCAGTGCGACCATTGCCCAACGATGCAGAACGCGCCATGAACGCCGCGATCGATATGCAACAAACCTTTGCCAAATTGCAAACAGAATGGCAAGCCAGCTTTGGCTATGCGATTGGCCTAGGCATTGGCATGAGTTGTGGGCGGGCGGTGGTTGGCAATATCGGCTCAGCCCAACGCATGGATTACACCGTGATTGGCGATGTGGTAAATACAGCTAGCCGCTTGGTGGGGATTGCCGAGGCTGGGCAGATTATCATCACCCAGCCGTTGGCCCAACGTTTAAAGCGGCATAAACGCCAACTAGAGGAGCTTGAACCAGTCCAACTCAAAGGTAAACGCGAATTACAAGCGATCTACGCCATTCGCAAGTCGCGCTAAATGCCCTCACCCTCAGCCCCTCTCCCACTGCGGTTGGCGAGGGGAGCAGGCCATTTGAATTTTAATTATCTAGCCGCTTGGAATGGTGATTCCCCTCGCCTGCTGGGCGGGTGAGGGGGTGAGGGCATGCATTTATTCGCTAAACCACTCCAATTGGCTTGGTTGAAAACTTGGCACGGCATAGCGCAAAAACGTGTGCAAGCCTTCCAAATCCACCGAGGTTAAGTGGTAGCGCAAATCGCGCAGATATTTGGCACAAACGCCAGGCGATACGCTGATCCGCGGCGCATACAGCTGAGCCAATTCATCAATGCGGGTGAGATTTTCAGCTTTAGCAGCCCGCAAGGCTGGCACAATTCCAGCTTCGCGCACAGCCTCAGCCTGATCGCGTCGCACCACCCAAACCGCAAAGACAAACGGCAAACCACTGAGTTTCAGCCATTCGTCGCCAAGATCAAAGCAGTAGGGCAAACCACGTTCGCCCAAATGCCGCCGCGTGGCGGCTTCAACCAACGCTTTATCGCCAATCATCAAGCCAGCCTGACATTCCGCCAGCATCGCATCAAGATTTGAAGCCATCGAACGCCACTCTGGTTGAATGCGATAATGGCGTTCGCACAGCACCCTGAGCAAATTGATGCTGGTGGCCGAATCAGTGGTTAATGCGACTGGCTGGCCGTCGAGTTGCCGTGGATCAGCCGACCACGAAAAGAGATTGACACTATTGACTGCGCCAATTGTGGCAATGGAAAAATCGCGCACCACCAACAACTCGTCAGCGTGCAAAGCCCACTCATAGACCGACATTGGAGCAACTGCAACCTCGCCGCGTAAAACCGCCGCATTGATCGCCGTTGGCACTCCGCGTTGGACAGGCACATGCGGCAAACGCTCGGTAATGCCATAATCCATCGGTTGTGTATTGAGATAATCGATTACACCAAGCATAAAATTTAAAAGCGTGAGTACGCTAGGCGACTCACGCGATAGGCAAGGCTTTGGGCAAGCGCCCCAAACCCTGCTATTAGTTCACAGCGATGTGATTATAAAGTGCATCCCGCTCAACTGCGGTTTTGCCAGCAGTCGTCACCAGATGAACTAATTCTGCCCGTGAGATACCTTGTTCGGTTTTAGCCCCAGCAGCGTGATAGATTTCTTCTTCGATCACCGTGCCGTCAACATCGGAAACCCCAAACGACAAAGCGACTTGGGCCAACCGTGGCGTGAGCGAGATCCAATAGGCTTTGACATGGGCAAAGTTGTCGAGCAACAAACGGCCAATCGCCAAATTCTTCAAATCCTCGAAGCCTGTCGTCCAATCGAGCTTTTTGACCCGCCCTAAATTGTTGTTTTCGGGGTGGAAAGCCAGCGGAATGTAGGTTACAAAACCGCCAGTTTTATCTTGCTGTTCGCGCAAACGTAACAAGTGATCAACCCGTTGTTCGAGGGTTTCGATATGGCCATAGAGCATAGTGGCATTGGTTTTGATGCCTAATTCGTGAGCAATGCCATGAATTTCCAACCAACCATCGCCATCAACCTTTTCGGGGCAGATTTTACGGCGCACCGCTGGATGGAAAATTTCAGCACCGCCACCAGGCAAGGCATCCAGCCCAGCCTTGCGCAAAATCTCAAGGGTTGTGCGCCAATCAAGATGCGAAATTTGAGCCATATAATCAATTTCAACTGCCGTAAAGGCTTTGACGTGAACATTGGGATAATGATCCTTCAATTCACGAATGATATCGGCATAATATTCAACATCGAGATCGGGCACTAAACCGCCGACAATATGAAATTCACGGGTACGTTCGCTAAACAAACGCCCAACGTGATCGATAATTTGTTCGGGAGTGCGCACAAAGGCATCGGGTTCGTTGCCATTACGCCGAAACGAGCAGAAATTACAGTGAAATGCACAAACATTGGTTGGTGTAATGCGGTGATTTTGCACAAAATACACCACATCGCCATTTTTGCGTCGATTCACCGTATCGGCCAATTTACCCAAGGCTAAAATATCGTTAGTTTGATACAAACGCATTCCATCGTCAAACGAAAGGCGTTCGCCTGCTTCAACTTTTTCAGCAATATCAGAGAGTGGCGACTTCGCCAACAGAATAGCCATACACAGTTCCTTTCCGCGCTACTGTGTTCATTATATCACAATGTTATTTTGATTTTCGAGCCACTTTTCAGCATATTTGGGCAGCAGTTGGCAAAGCACAATAGCCACCTTATGGATCACAAGCTAGCTTAAACGGCGCAAAGCTTTGAGCCAGCGCAGCAATCGACCCGATTCGAGGGTCGTAATCTGGCGCTCAAGCTGCTCAATATGCTTATTTTTCGTATCAATCGCAGTTTCAAGTTGGCCTAGATAGTCGTGCATCGTCTGAGCTGTAGTAGTCAATTGAGCAACCTGTGCTTCAACCTCAGATGTTTGTTTTGACAAGGCCGCCTGCTGAATTTGGGCCTGCTGAAGTTCGGCAAGCAACCATACTGGTGGGCCTAAACGCGCCATTAATCCCTGTGGATGGCATGCATAGACTGTCAGCATTCGATACAGGGGCGATTCATCGCAATAGAACACACATAAGCCCGCCTGCTGGACAAGCTGGATCAAGGTTGCCGCTGTGAAATGCAGCGTATGCACAACATTCAAGAGGCTGCCCGCTTGTTGCTGTTCGATAAATTGCTCACGAAATCGATAGGCGGGTACTTGAATTGCCAAAACCCCTTGTGGCTTAAGCGCTGCCGCCAATTCACGCATAAAGCTTAGTGGTTCGTGCAAATGCTCAAGCACATGCCAACAGGTAATCAAATCGAAGGCTTCAAGCTCAGTAAGGCAGGTTGAATCGCCATAAACGGTCAAACCATAGCGCTCACGGGCAATTTGAGCAGCCACCGATGAAAGTTCGATGCCAATTGGTTGCCAGCCACGGCTTTGGGCTGCCACCAACAATAAGCCCCGATTACAGCCGACATCAAGAATTCGGCCAGGTTTAAGCAAGCCTTGTTGCTCAATATGCCCAATAATGTCAACTTTTATGTCAATTTCATGGCGTTCTTCGACCTCGGTATAGGCATAAACCTCGCTCTGGTTTTCTAGGATGGTGGTACTTTCTAAAGTTAGGCGTGGATTAAGATAAATTTGGGTGCAGGCTTGGCATTGGTACAAACATAAGCCTTCGGCAATAAATGTTTCAGCTTGTTGCCAAACCAAATCAGCTTGCGCTTGACCACAAACTGGACAAGTGGCGAGCATTTCGGTTGGCAATGGTTGCAGTTGCATCGTTATGTAATCCTATAACAGACCTAATCTATCAAATGTATCTTCTAGAGAATACCTAGCTTAAAGAGCACAAATATTCAAAATATGCTGCTGCTTAAAGTATTGCTTCTACACCCAACGTGGGATTCACCAGCGAAGCTCCTCATTGAGTTCCGCTGATGTGTGGTTAATGCTAGCGCCGCAATTGCTGTTTAGCTCGATCGTAGACCCAACGGCCATATTGCTTGGCTTCAGCAGCTAAACCGTTGAAATTTCCTGAGCGTAGCATGCGCCATGTTTTGGCACCACGCTCCTGCCACGATTTTTTGGGCACAATCAAGTTGTGCAACCGTTCGGCAAATTCGCTTAATTGAATATATTCACTACTAATCAGGGCTTTTTGGGTTGTTAGGTAGGCCACATCGGGCGTTACACTCGGTTCAGTTGAATCATAGGCAGGTTGATATAACACGCGACAGCAAAGTTGCCCCAACTGTGGCATTGCATTAAAACTCAGTGAACCGTTTGCTGATGCTTTGAAATCAAAGCGCAAGCTTGAACCATTGGTTGCGCTCAGCACAAAATGCAAGGCTTGGTTGCGGCTCGCTGGCAAGGGCGGAAATTCGAAATGCAGCCATTGTTGGTTAACTGTGCTTGAAGTAACATCAACCAAGGTACGATTCGGATTGATCAAGGCATCGTATAGTTGTAAGCGCCAAGGGCCAGTTGCCGGTTGAGCCAAGGCCACCTCAAAAGCACAGACTCCATCGTGTTGACAAACCAAACGTTGCCCAACTTGAAAATCGCCAGTCAAAGGGGCGGTAACTCCATCGCCATTGGGATGTTCATGATCAGTCAAGAGCCGTTGGATCAGGCTGCCAGAGGCGGTTGTGGCAAGTTTCAACAAGGCTTTTTCAACCTCACGCGCCGAGCTTTCCCAACGTAATGTTTGGGCATGCTCCAAGCCAGCTTTGATCAAGCGCTGGCGCAGTGATTCGTCGTTGAGCACATTTAATAAAGCTTCGGCCAATGGTTTCGGTTCAGCCGTCGCGAGTAAGCCAGTTTTGCCATGGGTTACTAAGAAATGGTTCGGAGCCAAGTCAATATCAACAACTGGACAACCCGAGGCCATCATTTCTGGTGGCATCAGCGAAGGGTTGGTTGAGGAAATAACTAAGCCCAAGGTTGCCGAAGCATACAATTCCGCTAATTCATCGGGGTTTAAAATGCCCATGGCCGTAAATTTGAACGGCGCAGAATGATGGCTCAGATGTTTATCACCAAAGAGCACAATTTCTACATCAGGCCGTTGCTCTTTGACAATCGCCAAGGCACGCATCCCCAAATCGAAACAACGGCGTGGCGTTGAAGGCCGGGCATAAAAAATAACCCGTGGTTTTTTGGTTAACAAATGTGGGCGCGGATAGTAACGCTCATGTTCAACTGCAAAATCAAACGGATAGGTTGTCGCCTTGTATTGCTCGTGTAGATGCTTGGCCAGCCAATGACCTAAAGTAATACATGGCCAACCTTGTTTATACGTTGCCTCAGCTCGTAGCCATTCGTCGCCCATGGCATAGAAAAATGGCTCAAAATCTTGCACAAAGTAGGCGCGTGGAATCGTCGGATCACACATCTCAAAGCCCATTGTGGTCGTCCATTGAGTTGCTAAAACCACATCAAAACCCCGAATATCTTGGGGCCAGAAATAAATTGGCGCATGAACCATGCCAAAATAGCGTTGCACAAAATGCTCAGGCCGATCAAGCGCATCGGTTGGGTAATCGTGCGGGTTCATAAAGATAACTTGCTCGTGTCCAAAGCTCGCCAAGAGATTCATAATTCGAAAAATATTAGTATATCCACCAGAACCGACAATTGGCGCAGTTAGCAACCACGCGATTCGTAAGCGGGGATGTTCAGAAACTTGCATAAGGTGATTCTATCCTTTACGGTTGATAAGACGGTGTAATAGCCCTTTGGCTTTACCGCTGAACTGCATGAAGATACCATTGGCAATCTGTTGCAGCTGAATCTCTAATTGATGGGCATAAGCCTTGGCTTGAGCATTGTCGCGCTCAAGCTCCTGCACTCGATAATGCAACGCTTGGTTGCTGGTAATCAAGCCATCGATATGCATCACTAAAACTTCATTGCCCTTTGAGAGCGATTTATTAGCACCCAACAACATGGCATTGCTCTTGATCAAGGACATTTGGCGGGTATACATGCTCCAAATTTGTTGAAGCACATTGTGCAACTCGCGGCTACGGGCTTTTGGGCTATAGCGGGCATGGGCATCAGCCAAGGCCTCATGGCCTAGGCGTTGGCGCAATGATGGATCAGTTACCAAAGCTTCAAGTGCCTCAATCCATTCTTGCTCATTTGCCGCCAACATACCGTTGATGCCATGGGTAATTGCATAACGAAAAGCTTCAATCGGGGTTGCAATCAAGGGCACACCAACCAAAGCAGCTTCCATATATTTAACTTCGCTCTTGGATTGGCAAAATGGATTATCAAGCTCCAAGGGAGCAAGCGCAAAATCAACAGCAGCAATTTCGTCGGCCAGTTGTTCGAGCGGCACAAGTTCGCGGCGCTCAATCCGATCAATATATGGATCAAAGGCCTTCGATAATTGCAATGGCCCCACAATGCGCAAGCGCACATGGGTATAGGTTGCCAAAATATGCAAAATTGCTTGCTCGGCTTGCATAAAATCGCGATTATGGGTAGCTGTACCGCTAAAGTAGCCAATCAACACCGGATCATGCGGTTGGGCCAGTGGCTTAGCTTGGCGCTGAGCAGCAATTGGCTCGGCATAGCTGATTTGGTTTTGGCTCAAGGCATTGCGCACCACATAGGCATTCAGGTCGAATGCTCGTACCTGCTCTGCCAACGGCTCAGTCGAAACAATCACTGCATCGCACAGCAGCATGGTTTTGAGGTAACGCTCGACTCCATCGCGATAGAGGGCCACTTCGTCAGCTGGCCAATCTTTAATTGCATCGATATGATGCAGCAAATCGGTACGAAACACCAAATCATCGGTATCAAAAATAACCGGATGGCCCAAGGCTTGATGCGCATCAATCAACGTGGCAATATTCGAATCAAGCGCAACCCGATGGAGAATCAAGATCCCAAACTTAATGCTATCGGCAATTTTAAATGGCTCATTGTAAAGGCTCGTTACGCCGCTATACATATCAAACCAATCGAGTTGCTCTTGACGATGGCGGCAGCGGTAATTGCCTGCGTTGCCAATATCACAGCCTGTGATCATATGGACTGAGCGATCGTGGAAGGTCAAATCACGCTGAAATTGGCTGAGTAGGGGTTGCAATGCCGGCTGAGCAGGTTTGGTCGGAAACTGCTGCAAGATGGCTAACAGCATCGCTTCATAATCAGCCGCTGCGGTTGCAATTGTGTAATGACCAAGCACATGGGTATAGGCAGCTTGCCCAACCCGCTGACGTAACGTGGCATCGGCCAGCAAATTGCTTAATTGGCTATACCATTCGGCTTCGGAAGTAGCTAAAAAGCCGGTTTCTCCATGCCGAATTGCCTCGGCAAAGGCCGGAATCGGGCTAGCCACCACGGGCAAGCGCAAGGCGGCGGCTTCGAGGTACTTCAATTCGCTACGGCAGCGAGTAAAAGCATTATCCACATCCAAGGGAGCCAAAATAATATCGGCTTTGGACATGAGTTGCGGCAATTGCTCAAGCGGCACAAACGGCAATTGCTCAATTTGGTTGGCAACCGGGGCTAAAATATCAGGCACCGTGATTTTGCCACCCAGCATTAAGCGTAGTTTGGGCTGTTGTTGCAACAGTTTTAGCAAAGCTGGGGCAATCAAACGCAGGTCGGCATCGTGCGAAAAGGTGCCACTAAAATAGCCAATTGTTACATGGGCTTGAGTTTGGCGCTCGCGATAGGCCGCCTCACACCATGCAATCCAATCGTCGCCCAACACATTACGATGCGCCCAAACCGGTTTTTGCAATGCTTCAGCCGCCTGAGCCAAGGGCGTAGTGCTGACAATTGCTGCATCACAACGAGCAAACACTGGCGGATTGCCCCGGGCATAGCCACGCCAAAATTGCTGTTCAAAGCCCGTGCTCTCAGCCACAATTGGCATCGAATCGATCAAGGCTGGGTCAAACAGCAAGTCGTCGGTTTCATAGACCACGGGTTTGCCTTGTGCTGCTTGCTGAATCGTTTCCCAAAAGTGAGTTTCTTTAGGACGATGCACAACCACCAAATCGGCAGCAGCAACCGCTACAATCGCCGCTTGATCAATCTGATTAAACAATTGGGCTTTATGCCCACGATACTGTAATTGCTCAATTGCATGCTGACAGCGATAACGCTGGGTCTCGCCACCACAACCACTCCAGAAAACGACATTTAACTGACGTTTACTCATTAGCGAAATCTCCTCAAAAGTTGGCGTAAACCAGTCGCGATGCGCTGGGCTAGTGAACGATTAAGCGCTTGCTGAAGGAGTGAATGCTGCCAATGCACATAATCGAGTTGGGCTTGCACGCCACGCTTTTCAGCCTCAAGTTGGGCTGCCAGCACTGAGGCATCGAGCAAGCGCCGCTCGAGATCACGCACCACCTCAATGGTTGTCGCATGTCGCTCTAGGGTTTGCTGAAGCAGCTGGGTTTGGGTCTGTTGCTGTTGTTCGAAGCCATCCAAACGTGTGGTTAGGTTGTGTTGAAACAACACTGTATCGTAGGCTGTGCTGGTGAGCACAGGTAAGACAATGCTCAACAAATCACTCGCCGGATTAGTTGGAGTTGGGCGTAATGAACGTTCGACCAAGGCCTGGAGGCTGGGAGCAAGCTGGCCCGTAGTGGCAATCAGATAGATTCGGCGATAGCCAGGCCCACGTTGATCGTATTCATAAAAACGCTGATTATAGAGCGCATCGAAATTGGCGTGCATCGCATCGCGTTGTGGTTGGCGAAATAACAAATGTTTCAGCACCATCAACAATTGCCAATGCGGCAAGTAACCGCTCTCAAACGCCAGATAATCGAGCTTTTCGCTGGCGAGCCAGGCCTCAACCAAACTCGATTGGGGCAAACCATAGTGAACATGCTCATCGAGCATGGGGTTATTCATTTGTAATTGGGTCAGATACTGGCGCAACATCGCCTCAGATGTAGCGACATTGGTAAGCGCGTGGGGTGCTGCTAAAAAGACCGCCCGCCGAGCTACGCGCCGTAATTCGGCCAAAAAACTATCCCGACCTTCCAGCGGAATGTGTTCGAGCGTATCACAACTTAAGACAATATCAAACGCCTGATCATCAAAAGGTAACTGCGTGCCATCAGCCTGCTGATAGCCAGCACCTACATACTCAGCCGTATCAACGACTAAAGTTTGATCATTTGAAAAAAAAGCTTGGAGCGGCATCACGCCATTGCGTGGGGGGAAAAAGCCGCCAACATCAAGAATGCGCCAAGGCTGATCGCTGGCTCCTGCTGCCTCTTTGAGTAAGCAAATTGCCTCAGCACTAACCCGATAACGCTGATATTGATCAAAGGGCATCGCAAGCAAGGCATCGGAATTCCAATGCGCGAGCACAGGGATGATTGTCATTGCCACCCTTTCCAAAGTACACCTACAAAATGCGAATTATAGCATACTCTTTGGATGGGCCTAGCCGTAATGACTATATAAATCTAGCTAGCTAGCAATTAATCGAGTCGTCTCTTGAAATATAAATGGGTTATAACAATTAATATGCGCAGTTTCAGCACAATATTATTGAAATTCAGTACATTTGAATGGTTGTTCTAATCCGACACTGCACAGACTAATCAGGCGTTGTAATTTTATTATTCTATGCGTTTCTTTAAAATCTGCATAGAAAAAAATCAGTATATTCACCATACATTCTCTTTAAATTATTGCTAAATTGATAGATCGCTGAAATATATTGGCGCGGCTGGCGTAATTCAAGATCGGGTATTTTTTGAGGATGCCCAGCTTTTTTAGCAAGCATACTGATTGGAATATCAAATGCTGCGATCACAATACTTTTTTGATAGATCATGCTCAAGGCTTCATGAGTTATCTGATCAACCGTTGTTTGATCAAGATACACAATCTGGATCTCGCTTTCATTTAAGTGACGATAGAGTTCTTCGGTTGAAGCAACAATCAGCATGCCATCGATTAATCCAGCCTCCTTGATGGGGGTTGTCGAAAAGTAAAGTGTATCGATTGGTATCGTTGGGGTTGGCTGAGGCATCAATCGAGCAGCAGCCTCCGATTGACAACCAACGATACTAATCCAGATCAAAAGATATAAGCTAAATCGGTGTACAACCACTTTCTCCTCACTTGTTAATTGTTTGCTGCTTGGAATTGTATCAAATAACCCTTAAAGCCAAGCCCCTCATGGTCAAGCTGCATCCAAAAGAGGTTTGGCTCGACCATGAAGGGCTAACAATCATTGGATTGCAAATGCTTTTAGCGCATGGCAATCGGCAGATAAATCCGATATTCGCTTGCGCCCAGCGTTGGTGTTGGACTTGGCGTATTTGTGACCGTTGGACTTGGCGTTACGGTCGCCGTCGCGGTGGCCGTGATTGTCACGGTTGCGGTGGCGGTTGGCGTATTCGTGGCCGTTGGACTTGGTGTATGCGTCGCGATTGCCGTCGCGGTTGGACTTGGTGTAACGGTGAGCGTGCTGGTTGCCGTCGCGGTGGCGGTTGCTGTCGTTGTTGGCGTGGCCGTCGCGCTTGGCGTTGGTGTTGATGTGCTGGTTGCCGTTGCGGTTGGGGTTAGCGTTACCAAATCGAAACGGGCTGATACGGTATGGGCACGATCGATCGTCAACACACAACTGGCAGTTCCGCTACAATCACCGCTCCAACCAACAAAGCTAGCATTCGCAAGCGGTGTGGCCGTCAAGGTCACCACGGTTCCCGCACTGAAGAATAGCAAACAAGCTGGAGTTTGGCGGGTACAATTAACCCCATTTGGCAGAATATTAACCGTGCCATCACCAGTGCCCGCAAAACTAATGCCCAACGGATAGGTCTTCAGGCTAAAGCTGGCGGTAACACTCTGTGCTTGGGTCATGGGCACAACACACAGGCTATTGCCACTACACGCGCCACTCCAACCACTAAACACTGAATTGCTCGCAGGCGTAGCGGTCAGGGTGATAACATTACTTTCGGCAAAATAGACGCTGCAAACATCACCACAATTGATACCTATTGGCTCGCTGCTAATTGTGCCGCTACCCGTGCCTGCACGATTGACGATTAATTGGTAGGCTTCGCGCACGCTGATCGTGGTTGTATCGGTGTAAACTCCACCGTTGCTTGCAGTTAATATCGCCGTAATCGTGTAGCTGCCACTCGCCTGCGGTTGCCAATTTGTGGCCCAGAGCGTATTGGTAATGCCAACGCCATAGTTGATCGTGCTCAGATTTTGACCATTAATCAACACTGCCACGCTTTGAATCCCAATCGGTGCAAACGCTCCCCCAGTAATGCTGATCGGCGCGGTTCCAGTGATGCTGCCGCTTGGACTGCTAATCAGAATCGCTGGGCTGGTGTTCGGCATTGGCAAATTAAAGGATGTGCTGGCTTGGTTGCCCGCCAAATCGCGAATAGTTGCACTGACGCTCCCTTGCTGATGGCCTACAACGCTGCATGTCACAATTAGCGAGCTAACTCCGCCCATTTCGTTGTAGCTCAACGTACTGTTGGCAGTTTGACATGGCGTGATCAAGGTCGCTGGATCAAGGAACAGATCGCTGGCGGTAATGGTGTAGACCGTTGAGGCCGCAAAGCCACCGCCTTGATGGGTTGCGCTAATCGAGACGTTAGGTGCAACGCTATCGAGCATACCACGCCAAACCGTCGCGATACTTTCGGTGTTGCTGAATGTATCAGTGCCGCGCAAACTCAGCTTATATAAGCCTTGCAAGCCATTAGGAATTTGATAATTCCAGTCGGCGCTAGCAGTATTTGTCTCGGTCAGGCTGGCATTCGTCCAGCTTGAAGCCAACAACCCAATATCGGTGGCCGAAAGCGCTCGATCATAGATACGCACTTGGTCGATCGCGCCTTTGAAATAGGTATCAGCCTTGCCAATCTCCAGCTTGGAAACGGGATAGGGCGTGCGTCCAGCGCTAGCAGTTGAGGTATAAACCGCCGTGCCATTGACATAGACGCGGTAGGCTTGACCATCAAAGGTAGTCGCGATGTGATTCCAGGCATTGGGCGTTAAGACTGAGCCAGTTTCCAATGATGTGAACACGCTGCCATCGCCAAACCCAGCATGAATCCGCGTTTTCTGGGTAATGTAGATGCTTGGCGGGCGGCGCTGATTGAGTGATCCTGGCTGATAGCCCATCACTGAATGATAGCCATTATCGGTTGCCGTTGAATAGATCCAAGCGGCTTGGGTAAAGTTTGCCAAGCTCAGATTATTAGTAATCGTGGCGCTCAGCCCATCATTAACTCCATCAAAACTCAGTGCCTCAGCATCAGTCCAGCCATTGGTTGCGGTTGGACAGCTGGTACATGTCGCGCCATGACCATTGCCGCTAGCATCGGCAAAGCTGGTTGCGCCACGCACTTCAGTAAAATCGTAGCTGATCAGCGGGCTAGCTGGGATCATCGTTTCGTCGGGAGCTAGCCAAACTTGGGCCTTGCTCACCCCTGCGACCTTACTTTGGGCTAAGGCATACACTTCAGCCGCTGATAAATCGCGTTCGTAGATCGTAACCTGATCAAGTTGGCCTGCCCAAAACTGGCTTGTGCCATTTGAACCGATGTGCAGCGGCAAGCCAGTGCTTGAGCCAAACGCTTGCTCGATCGTGCCAATTGCCACCCCATTCAAGTAGCCAGTCCAGCGATCGCCTGCTTGCACCAAGGCCACGTGCGACCATTGATTGGAGGCCAAGGTGAGTGGCAAACTGGTGGTTGCGCTGCCATTGTGTAATTGCATGCTGCGGTAATCGGCGCTCATCTGCCAGCGCCAATTACTATTGCTGCCAGCGCTTTGGGCCAAAATCGTTGGCGCATAGCCCAATGTGCCCGAAACCCAACTTGGTTTGACCCACGCACTGAAACTTGCCACGCTCAAATCAAGGGTCGTGGTGTTGGCAATCGTCAAGTTATCGTTGTTGCCATCGAAGTTGAGCGCTCGGCCAAATAGGCCACTTACACCACTTGGGCATGCATTTGCACTACACGTAGCCACTAGATTGGTATCCGAGTAATCGCTAAAGTTGGTTGCACCACTGGCTTCGGCAAAGTGGAAGGCCGCGACTTCGCCGCCCCAAGCTGGTTGCTCAACTAGCAAGCCATTCAGATTAGGAGTTGTGCTGATAATCCGTGATGTAAGCAGGCTTGGCTCAAGCTGCATACTGGGAGCACGTCCATCTAGCACGATGCTGCCAACGATTCCCGACCAATTGTTGCCAACCAAGTCGGTAGCGCTGAGGCTCAGGTTATAGCGACCAGCTGGGCGTTTGTTGGCAAAGCCATAACTGATGCTCCAGGTATTGCCGCTCACCGTGGCAGTTTGAGCCTGATCAAGCCCCGCCAAAGCTCCAGTGCTATCGAGCAAACTTAGTTGCACTGAGTTTGGATCGATGCCGCTGCCCGTATCATTGACGGTTCCGTTGAGCGCTACTGTCCAAGCAAGCTCATCGCTGTTGCTGGTGCTCAGTTGTTGCCAGGTTTCGCTATAGCTGCTGGCGGCAGTCGGGGCGGTTGTATCAATATTAATTGTATAGACTGATGAGATTGTTTGGTTGCCAACCGCATCGACAGCGCGGAATTGCAAACTATAGTTGCCAGCCCCGCCCAAACTCGTTGGATCAAAGTTGTAGCACCAAGCGGCATTGCTCGCGACGCTGAGCGATTCGGCACACAGGCCAGCACTCGACCAGGTGTAGCTGCTGGCATTAGGCTGTTTAACTCCAACATCCAGCAAGCGCACGCCCGAAGTCGCATCGATCGTCGATACCACCAAGGTTGTTGGTTGATTTGCCAGATAATCGGCAGCGCTAAGCAAGGCGATCGCTGGCGCATCAGTATCAATCTGGAGTTCAACGGTGCTCCGAGCGCTATACCAGCGTAAATCGCGCAAATAAATGCTATAGATCTCGCCAGTGGTCATTTGGCGGTCGTAAACCGCAAGCTGATCGAGTTGGCCACGGAAAAAGCCTTGCAATACGCCAATTGGACTAGCGCTGCCACCGATATAAGTTGGATCGTCGCTGTTGGCTTTGGCAACCGCAGAACCGTCGATCGTTTGTTGCAAGGTGCCGTTGACATAGAACAAGGCATCGTAGTTGCTATCAAAGACCAAGGCCACATGCTGCCAAACTTCGGCTCGCACGCTGGCAGTGCTGGCGTAGGTCTTGACCCCCAAGGTACGGAATTGCAATAGGTCGTCGTTCAGCTCAAGGCTAAACCCATTGTTGCTTGTGGCATCTGTGCCGCTGGCGATCAGCTGCTGGAAGCCTGCAACATCGTCAGGATTGATCCAGCCCATCAAGGTAAATGTGCTGGTGAGCGCTGAAACAGCAGTTGGACTTTGCACTTCAATCGCGCCTGAACCACCAAAGGTCATGTTTTGGCCGATTTTGCCATCGGTCAGGCTGGGAGCGCTGCTGCTGGTCGGCGTGGCGTAGCTATAATTCAGCACAATATGGTCAAATGGATATGAACCAACATTGACATCAGTGGTTGTCCCCGAATTCGCTGCATTCAGGCTAATCGCACCATAGCTCGAAGTTGTGCCATTGCTGGCAATTTCCTCAATGATTAGGCTATCGATGCCACAAATCGGCACGCTAACATTCAACTGCTGCAACGCGGTTGTGATTAGCGGCATACTCAAAATTAGCTGATCGGTACTCTCCAAACGAATATTAATCCCATCAGCGCCAAAATTGCCAAAATCGGCTGAATTCAGGGTGACAGTGTTGCAGACTGAGCCGCGTAACACGCCAGCATAGCTATTAGCTGAAGTGTCGATCACTGTGCTTGCACTGCTGGCATCGGCATCAAACGTAAAGGCCATCGCCGGAGCCGATTCGCTGTAGAGTTGTTTGATTTGGCTAGCCGAAAGCGTTACGGTATAGCCGCGCAGATCATCCATAGAGCCATGGAAGAAATCGCCATCGGCTCCAAGGTTGCCAAAGGTTCCAGCCCGATTTGCCCCAATCGATGGGAAACTACCGCTGTATGTGCCAGTGCTGCCAAGGCTGGTCGAGCCATACAAGGCTCCATTGACGTAAACCTTGGCAATTCGGCTGGTCATATCAACCGTAGCCGCAACATGCACCCACTCATTTTCAGGCAAGTCGATTGCAATTCGATAGGTTGTACTATTGATAGTCACCTTGAAACTATTGAAATCTAGCTCGATTCCGTTGGCTCCGATCGAGCCACGGAAATCAGCAATCGTGCCACGATCGGCTTTGACCCACGCGGCCACCGTGCGAATATTAACTTCGTTCCAAGCACAGGGCAAGCCCAAAACCCCAGAATAAGTACAGCTCAGCCAATCGCCGCTGCCATTGAAATAGGCGGCGCGGCCATCTACCCCAGGCAAACCAGCGGTTGGGCAGCCAATTGAGCTATAGCAGGTTGGCGATTTCATCTCGTTGTTTTGGCTATAGCCTGTGACTGTGCCATAGTTGCTAAAGTTGGTTTCGCCTGGAACTTCCTCAAACGGCAACAAGATTGGCAAGCTGGCAGCATTGCTATCAGTCACCGGATAATCAATCGCCGATTGTAAATCGATCGCCGCCTCAACTTCTTGGGTAAAGCTATGCCGGCTCGTGACGGCATTACTGCTGACGTTGGCGATGGCGCTGATGCTGCTAGCCGAAAGCGCATTTAATTGGAAGGTTGTAACAGCTTCGGTAATGTCGATGATTGGATAGGTGGTTTGCATCAGCAATTTAGCCCCAGCCAGATCGACCGCTGCTGGCACAATCACAATTTCATCGAGCAAGCCAGCATAGGCGTTGTAGCCAGTTTGGATCATACCGATGCGCAGATAGGGTGGTGCACTCAGGCTAGCAGTATTGCCTGTGCCACTAGCGACGAGCACGCCATCAACATACAAACGCATTGCGCCAGTTTGCTTGACGCGGGTCGCCACCACATGATGCCAAGTGCCATCGGCGACACTCCCGCCTTTGAGGGTTGTATCGCTGGCCGCAGGATTCCCAATCCCAAACAGCACTTTGCCGCCATCACCGAGGCTAATCCCAAAGTCATTGGCATTACCAGCAACTTCGCCATCGATTAAGCCATTGCCCTGCCACCAAGCGCTAGCGCTGCCCGTGGTTTGGCTCGATTGCATCCAAAAGGCAATTGTAAAATCATCGCCAACCGTATGATCAAGCAGCAAATAATCGTCACTGCCATCGAAATTGAGGGCTGCCCCAAATTTGCCAGCGCTGCTTGATGTGGGGCAATTGTAGAAAGCGGCACAAGCTGCGACCCGCCCATCATTAACCCGATTGATTTGCTCGACATTAAAGCTTGGTTGGTCAAAACTTAGGTTATAGCTGGTTGCCACCAGATCATCAAGCGCACCCTTGAGCGGCAACGTGCCACCAACGCGGCGACCAAATCGCGCATTACTATCGGTCGTGATCAATGGCCAGTAGGTGCTGGTGCCGCTGCTGGTTGCGGTGATAGTTGAGCCATTGTGGGTTGTGGCAATTGCGAAATTGCTGGTTGAGCCAGCCGCTGCCGCCAAGCTCCAGCTGATTGTCACGGAGACCCAACTGCCAAGCTTGCCGCTAAAACCACCAGCAGCAGTCGTCGAGAATGGGCCAAACGCCACGCTGCTCGAAGTACGGTTGATCAGGCCGAGCGTAACCAAGCCCGCTGAGTCGATATAGGCGCGTAAACAGTAGCCTGCTCCGGCTGAGCTAGAACAAGCATTATCAAGCAAATAATAGTAGGAGCCGCTGGCTGGCAGGGCACTCAATTTCAGTTTGAAGCTAAATGAGCCACTTGTCCCAGCCGCGCTACTTGCTGTTGCGGGCAGTGGTAAATAATCGTCGCTGCCATCAAAAAGCAGGCCTTCGTGGGTCGCACCTGCGGTCAAACTTGGGCAGGTTGCGGTTGAGGCACAGCTGACGATGCTGCCACCACTGGCGGTGTTGGCGAAACTGGTGCGCAGGCTGTTGGTATTATGTTCGTCAAAGCCAAACGCAAATACGGTCTCAGCATTATTGTTGACGATGCTGATGTCGTTGAGATTGCCATGCAGCGGACTAGCGCCGTCGATGCTATTGCCCAACGTGCCAGCACCAACCACCAAACGCAAGCGCACATTGTTGTTCAAGCCACTATCAAGCGAGCCATTCTGATAAACCCGCAATTGCTTATCATTCACATTAATTGTGATGGTGATCCAGGTGTTGGTGGCCATGGTGATAACGCCAGTCAAACTTGGGCTAACATCATTTAATGCCACAACCAACTTGCCGCTGCTATTGACCGAAACGTTCAAGCCATAGGCCTGAGTTGATTCGGTTGCGATCAAGCTCATGGTTTTGTCAGCACTAGGCAGGGCGTTCAATTTGACTTTGAACGAGAAGGTTGAGGCTTGAAAGGCATTTTCATAGGCCAGCGTGCCAATCGCCAGCTGATCATCCACGCCATCGAAGGCCACTGAGCGATCAGTACTGCTCACCAAGTCGCTAGCGGGGCAACTTGCGCCAACACAGGTCGCAGCTTCGCTCTCACCCGAAGCTGGGCTAAAACCGCTCTTTCGATCACTTTCTTCAAAGCGTAAGGCAATCTTTGGTTGGGTGACGACTGGATCGCTAGCGCTGGTCGTGCCAAGCAAATTGCCATGGATACCTTGGGTGGCCAGGGTATTGGTGACGCTGGTTGAATAGCTCAAGGCCGCGCCTGGCTGCACAACCAGATCATTGGGATTGTAGCGGCCATCTTTGAGCGCTACAACTTCACTGGCCGAAAGTGCGCGTTCAAACAGGCTTACTTCGTCGATTGAACCTTGAAAATAGTTGTCGATGCGACCAACCCGCAAGGTATCAATTGGATAGGGCACTTTGCCAGCGGCAGCCGCCGAATTGGCTTGCTCAACCCCGTTGATATACAAACGCATGGTCGTGCCATCGAACGTTGTGGCGATGTGGCTCCAGGTGTTGCTGCTCAGCACCACTCCGCTGGTTGATAAACTGTTCCAATTCGTGCCATCGCCGAAGCCAACTTGCACCCGTCCAGCCTGAAACATGTAGATGCTGGGTGCTCGTTGCGCCAAAATCCCGCCATCATAGCCCACAATTCCATGGAAATTGCTATCAGTGCTGGTTGGATAGACCCAAACTGCTTGGGTATAGGCTGTTGGCGCAAGGCTCAGGCTGGCTTGTAGATAATCGTTTAGGCCATCGAAGCTGGCCGCATTGCCATACCGCCCAGTTTGCGCCGCGATTGGGCAAGTTGTCGTGCTGGCGCAACTAAAATTGTTGGAGCTAGCGCTATTGGCAAATACGCTTGCATCGGCACTTTCCTCAAAGCGTAGCAATACTGCGGCGGCATCGCGCTCGCTCACGTCCATGTCGGCAAATTGCACCAAGTTATCAATCAACGAGGCATCAGTGGCGACCCACGGGTTGAATCCATAGACGAATTCTTGCAAATCGTTCAAGCCGTCGTCGTCAATGTCGCCAACATTGGGGTTTGACCAAACGCGGGTATAGCTGCGATTGCCCGCATCATCGTTGTAGCTAATCAACCAACCAGTTGTGCTTTCAGTGCCATCATCAAGCCCATCGCCATCGCTATCGTTGAGCAACGGATTGGTGCCAAGGCTCAATTCGCGGGCATCATCAAGCCCATCGCCATCAGTATCGATTGCTTCAGGATCAGTGCCCTGGGCCAATTCGTAGGTATCGAGCAACAAATCCGCATCAGCATCGCGGGTCAAATCATCGGGGTCAACTCCACCCGCATCAACACTGAACAGCCCATCGCCATCGTGATCACGCTGGCTGGGGAAACTCAACTGGCCGCGATCATTCCACTCCATTGCATAGAATTCGCTCAGCGTGGACGGGAGTATATCCAGCGTTTCGCTTGCACCAATATTCAATTCGCTGGAGCCGCCATAGGTTTCGGTGCTACAACTAAAGGCATCAAGCCAGCAACCAGTGTAGGGCAGTTGATAGGCTTCATTCAAATAGAGTAAGCCATCAAGCGAGCGATTAATCCCCGTGCCAACTCGATCCAAATCCAAGGCATCGACCGAAACGATCGTTCTGCTCAAGCGAATTTTGTGCCCGCCAATCGCATCCCAATCGCCGCGCATATCGCCTTTGCTAATTTGATCGTGATAATCAACTGGTTCATCGTCGAGGGTATACAGGAACGAGGCTTTATTGGCATCGGACGCTGAATATTGCGTGCCATACAACAACGTATTGGTCACGCGCATCGTGTAGGTGATGCTGTTGGAGACCACAAAGCCATCTTCAGGCTCGGCCAAACTGCGATCTACAATATCGATCGCCAAGCGATCGGAGGAATCCATATTTTTAATTACAATATCAACATCGTAGAGCAGCTTGGCAAGCGCTTCAGTCATGCGATCTTGCACCGTGCGCACGCCAAAAATTGCTAAAATCCCATCGACAAAATAGAGCATCAGGAAGAGGAACGAAAAGATTTGGCCGATACCAGGTACATATTCCAAGGCAAACATCACCACCGTGATGATCGTACTGGCCAAGGTGTAGGCTACATAGACGGTGAGCGCAATGCTGCCGCCCTCACCAGTCGTAATCATCTTCCAAAGCACACTACCCGATGTCGAGAGGAAGATGATCCAAGGTACAACTGTACCAAGCACCAAGCCTAATTTACCTACCGCCTTAAAATTAGCCATGGTGGTCGATTTAAGAATTGCCGTTACGCCCATGCCACTCTGGTAGAGCGTATAAAATTTATGCATCATATTGGCGATATACAAGCCAACCCCAACAATCGTGGCCGCATTCAGGATATAAATGCCCGCTTGGAAGGTTGTATCATCGCCAGTCAGGTAGCCAACTGCAAACAAGGTTGCGCCAACTGCCAAGCCAATTGTGGTTATGCCGATTAGGCCATGCAAGGCCATGCTCTTTTTGTTTTGCAGCAAGCGCTCAAAGGAAAAGGTATATTGAGTAAAACTCTTTTTGTAGGCATGGTTGATCACGCTCCAGAAGCTATAGCCGCTGTAGCCCATGGCTTTGTATTTAGCAAATTTGCTCACCGATTCGATGATTGTGTTGAGGTAGGCCGAACCAATAAAGGTAAAGCCTTTGGGAGTCGATGAGGGCCAAGCTGGGGTATAGGCGCTTTCAGGAACCTCAGTGCTTTGCGTCCAAAGCAGATCACCATCGCTTTCGATGCTCTCCGAGAGGCCTTGCAACAAAGCGGCATAATAACTTTGGCCCCAAATTTGCTTGCCGCTGATTTCATCGAGGCTTGTGCTTGAGCCATCGCCTTGAAAAAATTCATCGCTGGTCAACAGGGTGTTCAGCAGCAGCAAATATTGCTCAGGATCGTAATTGCCCCAAACGCCATCAGTATATTGATACGGTGCCCAGCTCATGCTAGCTGCGGTCACCAACGGCACTGTATCAGCGTCAAAATCAAGCGCAATTGCGGCGCTAGTGATGGTGTTGTCATCAACATTGACCGAGCGGCTGCGATGTTCGCTGGCAAATAACAACGTTGGATTGGTTTGGTTGGCATAGGGTGTGAACACACTATCAAGCAATTCGGCAGTACGGGTGATCGTCAAATCTTCAACATAATCGTCGTTATGGTCATAACTAAAGCTTTGAACTGCTAAGCTATGATTGGCCGCGCCGCCTGCCCAGCCATCAATGCTACTCGCCAAATTGCTGATTGTCACATCGCGGCTGCCGTTGCTGCTGCATGTGCCACTGCCATTGATGCTTGAGCAATCGCGACCGCGCAAAAAGCTGTTGCTCATGTTCCAGCTGGCAACCCACAAATCGCTATCCAGCGCGAGATTGGTATCCTCAGTCGGATTTTCATAGACAATCGCTGTATCGGTGCCATGCTCCTCGGTCACGGTCAGGCCAGCCAATTTCCACTCATCGTAATAGGTTTGGATGATTGCGTAGCTGTCTTCGCAGGTGCTGAGGTCGGTGTCGTCTGTGCAGCTATCGGTCAACATTTCGACCAACCAAACCAGCCGAACTTCATGGGCTGCGCCCCACGTTGCCAGACCGTTGCTGCCTTGGCTCGGTTGATAGAACATCCGCGCCGCAAAGCCAACCACTCCACCATCGCTTTCATCGGAAACATAACTGACTGGGAGATAGGCCAAAAGGTCGCCATCGCCGCTGTTTGAATCGTAAACACTCAGATCATAACGATCAATGGCGCTACTATCGAGCCAGTTATCAACCGCCATCTCCAAACTACGATCAATCCCGCTGTAGCTGGCATTGATTGGCAAATTGGCGTAGTGGCCACTGGTGTAGGGCATGCGAATTTGCAGCATTGGCACAAGCCGAACATCGCCATTGGCAGCGTTAGTATCGCTGCTGCGCAAGGTCAGATTTTCGGTGTTAGCAAAGTTGGTTTCCAGGTGGCGCTGAATTTGGCCTGCACTGTCACCAGTTGGCCAATCGAGCACCGTGCCAAAATAATCAAGATGGTCAGCATTGGTTGGGGTAATTTGAAAATCAACATAGACCGGTTTGTTAGTTTCAAGTTGATTAATACTTAGTTCAAGTGGCGTATCGCCATTGAAAGTTTGGGCAATCACACCATTGGGCGAATTATCAACCGCATCGTTGACCCCATCATTATCATTATCAAGGTCAAACACGTCGGGTGTGCCATCAGCATCAGTATCGGGGCAGGCTGCGCTTGGATCATAATCGCTGGAAATTTCAACCCATACTTGACACTCCATGCCATCGGTCAAGCCATCGCTGTTGCTATCAGTGGCGTAGGGATCGAGATACCATTGCGTGCCACCAAAGCTAAATCCCGCCACTTCCAATTGATCATCAAGCAAATCGCCATCGCTATCGGCTTCGTCGGGCAAAGTGCCAAGTTGATTAACTTCGATGCCATCGCTCAGCCCATCGCCATCACTATCAGTCGAGTCGGCGACCCCAATACAATCGTTGCTACTTGAGCTAGCACTTGGACAAGCACCCCAAATTGCTTCATCGTAGTCGGTTAAGCCATCGCCATCAGTATCGGTCGTATCACTTGAAGCCAGCATGCTTGGCAACGCCAATTCTGGCCGTGCTTGCAATAACGCCGTTAAATCGGCATCGGGCAGCGCAACGTTGGGGGTCGTGCTACGCGGATTTTGATGGGGGTTCCAATTGCTGGTTTGTTGGGCAGCGACGGCCTCGCTCAAAGCCTCATGCTGCGCACGTTGTTGGTCGTATTCAGCCTGCTCAGTTTGTTGCTCGGCAGCAAAGGCCGCCGTGAGATCAGCACGAAATAAAGGCATTGTCAGCAGTGAAATAATCACCAAGCCCACGGTGAAGGCATGAATTTTGCGGTTGTGCAAGCGCCGCATCCACCAGCCAATCAGCGCCAGCACCAGCCCAATACTCACGATTTGCAACACCAACAAGCGCAAAGCTGGCAATTGTTCAGTTAATCGAAAGCTCAGCCAATTGATTGGGTTGGCGCTAAAAGGCGTGGTCGCCAAGGCTAAACGGCTTTGATCGAACCCGCTGTAATCGCCAACAATCATGGCTGTCGAGCGACCTTGGCCTTGTTGCGCCGGAAATTCGAGGGTTAATGCGATGCGGCGGGGCAGGCCTGTTTGGTCGATCCAAATTTCGCCGTGGCCCTGCATATCGCGGTAGGCTCGCCCAGCATCGAGTACCACATGGGCTGGAATATTGCGGCTTGCGCGAATTTGGGCTTCGAGCATTGGCCCAAGTTTTTCAGCCAACGCTGTTCCATCAAGCTTAAAGCCATAATGCTCGTAGGTTAGGGTTAAATCGAGCGCTGCTCCAGCGGCTGTATCAAACGAGCGAGTTGCTTGGTCAAGCAATTGCACATCGTCAGCCCCGATCAAAAAGCTCAGCAAATTGCCGCTAGGCGCAATGCCGTTGAGATCTTGCAGATCGCCTGCTTGCCATGGCCCTAGCCCTTGGCGTTGCTCAACCTTACCATCCAGTAGGCGCAACGAATGGGCTTTGGCTGGATTACGATCGGCACTATTCCAAAGCTGCATTTCAAGATAATTCGTGGTTGCATCAACTTGGCCTTCGAGCGCCAAGCGATCGATTTGTGGTTCGCGGCCAGCACTCGTGATCGCGGCAACTGGATAGGTTGTTTGCTCGATAGTCGCTTGGTAGCGATAGCTGCCACTGGCTCCGGCCAACTCCCATGCACGTTCGATCGCCGTTTGCGGCATTGCAGCCTGATCAAGCCAACCAAGCAAAAACGGACTGATCAGCAGTGCCAACAGAGCTAGCCAAGTTGCTCGGACAATCAACGAGCGCGATGATCGAATATGCATGGAACCTCCAGAGCCGTGATAGAGACGCAACACAACCAACCGCCACCATAGCTGAATATGGCAGAACTAGCCCAATTTGAGCAGCATGATCGTGTAAGAGTGATAATGTTTGGCGAGTATACAGCTTCACTGATTAATTTTTGAGTGCAAAATGTCATTATTTGGCGAAACTAGGGGGATGACATTTGTCATTGTTTGGGGCATGCGGATGGTGACATTTGGCACTGCTAGGGCACAAACGACCATGCTATAATGCCCTGAGGGTTGTCAGATTTTTTGCAACGCTTGGTACGACCGCACCCCCTAGCCCCCTCCTTTCAAAGGTAGGTTTTAATAATGGTTGGGTAGGATCTAGAGTCGATGTTCATGCCCTCACCCCCTAGCCCCTCTCCCGCCGAGCGAGGCGAGGAGGAACCATCCCAGCATGATACCCCTCTCTCGCCGCAGTGGGAGAGGGGTTGGGGGTGAGGGAACGGTTGCCATACCAAATCACTTGAAATCAATTCGTGACGAGAAGTGGATAACCCACCAGCACTGCAAGGAACGCCTATGTTATTCCAAGATTCAGCTAAGCTTCGACAATCAGCAGAAACTCAAGCAATACCCATCCCTAACCACACCCATGAAGCTGAGCAATTCAGCGGTGGCCTATCGATCAAACGCATCCTACAAATCGTGGCCTTGCTCTGGATTAGCTATTTTTTAATTTTAACGGGCCTTGATTGGGTTTCGTTGATGTCGCGACCTGATACCAGCCCCTTGCCATGGTTCTACTACGCGATTCATATCACCTTGGCGGGAGTTGTGTTTGGTTTAGCAACTTGGGATGCGGCTCAACAGCGTTTGGGGCGGGTATTTATGCCCTTGATCATTGGGCTGATTTCGGTTGTGCCCATTCTGCTGACCCCATTAATTACCAGCGGGCCAGGCCCAATTACCACTGAGCCAGGTTTAGTCGTGATGCGTTTGTGCCCGATGCTGTGTGTGGCAGTGGTGATTGTGGCGTGGCAATATACTTGGCGACAGGTGGTTTGGTTTTGTTTGGTAACTGGGGCATTAATTTTGCTGCCAATTTTGCTCCGTGCCCCACGTTTTAGTTCAGCGGTTGCGATCACAATTGTCCAAACCAGCACGTTTTTGGTGTTTGGCTATGCGCTATCAGCCTTAGTGCAACGTCTGCGGCTGCAAAATGCGGCCTTGATTCAAGCCCATGAGCAGTTGCGTGATTATGCTGGTACTCAAGAGCGGTTGGCAATTAGCCGTGAGCGCAACCGCGTAGCTCGCGAATTGCACGACACCCTGGCCCATGCCCTGAGCGGCTTGATCGTGCAACTTGAGGCTGCCAAACTCTACCGTGAAATTGAGCCGACCACCAGCCATAAGCTGCAAGATTCGGCGCTCGATGCCGCCCGCCATGGCTTGCAAGAAACCCGTTTAGCGCTCAAAGCCCTCCGTGCCCGCCCGTTGGATGATTTAGGCCTAGCCCTAGCATTACGTCAACTTGCTGAGCAACTGGCAAGTACCGCGCAGCTTACGCTTGATCTATCGATTTCGCCGAAACTGCCACCCCTAGCCCTAGAAGTTGAAACCTGTGTTTATCGGGTTGCCCAAGAAGCACTGCGCAACGCGATTCGCCATGCCAATGCCAACCGTTTAGATGTCAGCTTAACCTGTATTGATACCGAATTATGTCTAGTTGTCCGTGATGATGGCTGTGGCTTTGAATTCCAATCATTCTCTACAGCAGACCATTTTGGCTTAGCAGGAATGCATGAGCGAGCTGCTGAGTTGGGCGGCCAGCTGAGCATCAACAGCCAGCTTGGGCTGGGCACTTGGGTCGAATTACGCTTTACAACAAAGGGTTGAGCAATGATCAAACTATTAATTTGCGATGATCAGGCGGTTGTGCGCGATGGCTTGTCGATCATGTTGAATCTCGCGCCTGATCTTGAGGTGATTGCCGTCGCCAGCAATGGCCGCGAGGCGGTGCAGCTTAGCGCAACGTGGCAGCCAGATCTGATTTTGATGGATCTTAAAATGCCGATTATGAATGGAATCGAGGCCACGCGCCAAATTAGCGCAGCCCAACCACTGGTTAAAATCTTAGTATTAACGACCTACGACGATGATGAATGGTTGTTTGAGGCAATTCGGGCGGGAGCAGCAGGCTATTTGCTCAAGGATATGGCGCATAGCGATTTGGTTAGTGCGATTCGCGGCACAGTTTCGGGCAAAGCCTATGTTGATCCCAATGTGACGGCCCGCCTGCTCAGTCAAGTTGCCACCTCGCGCAATCAACCACCAGCCAGCCAATTAACTGGCCGCTTGACCGAGCGTGAGCTGGCAGTGCTCAATTTAATTGCCACAGGCCACACCAACGCCAGTATCGCCGAACAACTCCGACTTTCTGAGGGCACGGTGCGTAACCACGTCAGCACCATTTTATCCAAGCTCGATGTCGCTGACCGAACGCAGGCCGCTCTGTTGGCAGTGGAACATGGCTTGCATCAGCGCGACCATTATTAAAAATCCCTACAATGCTCCTTATTCAACAGCCCGCCCCACGATCCATTATCCAAACGCTAACTCCAACTCATATTTGATATACAAATGTGGGTAAATCTGGGGCTAGCGTTTTGATTTAACGCCCCAATTCGTCGTCAATTTCTCACACCCTCCTCGCTATAGAAGTAGTCAAGCTCCAGCCATCAAATCATTACTACCCAGCAAAAAAGGGATAACAAAAATATCCCTTTTTTAGGATATTTCCACGCCTGAGCTTTTTGTATAGTCAATTCATCGAGATTGAACTGCAATCAAATGACAATACATCCCGGGGTATTTCACAGGCTTGCAAGCGCGATCTCGGTCAATTGAAACGGTATTCGGCAAATCGTTTACTTGGCTGATTGAAATAGTTTGATTGATTAAAAACAGAAAAATCCTATCAAGAGAATACAATCATCAAGTAGCAGTCAACATCAAAGGAGTTTCAGGCTATGGTATTGCGTAAATGGATTTCGTTGCTGCTCATTGTGGTAGCCTTGACCGGTGGAGTAAGCTCAATTAACCTCAATCATCGCGAAACCCCAACCGATTGTGACCCAACCGGCTGTGGTGGTGGCTAAAATTCAAACGCCCCTCGCCCAATCAAAGGGCGAGGGGCGTAGATCGAATCTAGGCCTCTGATCGATTAATCGCCTCTTCGACGAAACTGATAATTTGCTCAACTGGAATATTAAAAACCCCGGCTTTGCCTTGCACGAAGGCCTCACGCCATGATTCATAGCCCTCAAGGTAGCTTGGGTTATCCACATTGGTATCGACTAGCTCGGTTAAACTTTGCTCAAGGCTAGCCGCGACGACTGGAAAATGACCAAGCTGGGTGAGTGGCTCCTCACCATGCGGATTTTTGACCTGCACTCCAGCAATGCTGATGTGGAAGATCGCGCCCAAGCCGGAGTGATACTCGATTTTGTTGATCAAAATTGCCGATTCTGGCTCGTTGGGGCGGGTATGGTAGCGCCAAACTTGGCCTTCACTAAAATAGTAGGCGTTTGCGGCTTCGCTCATAATCAAGTTCCTCTCCAAAAAATAATTTCAGCTAATATACCAAATAATTGACTCGTTAGCAGCATGCGCTTGTTGCGCCATTATGCGAATACTATCAAGACAACTCAGCACTACATTGTAAACACCTTGTTTTTCCTCAACCGTCATATCGGTAAATTCAGCAAAATCAGCATCAAAGGCTTGTTTAAGCTGCTCATAGGGAACGTGTTGCAGCAAATCCAGCAGTGGCGCAAGCTCATGATGGAAAATAAGGTAGATATAACTGTAACAAGGCCATAAATCACCAATATGAACTGGATAGTCCTCGTGAATTGGCCACCAATCAACAACTTGATCGCGAATAAGCTGAACCATCAAGTCTTCCAGTAACGACCAATAGCTTTTCTCGATTGTGAATTTGTAATAAGCCTGCTCAGGACTAAGTTTATCCAATGGCACCATTGTATATTGTTGCAAGTGGCTACGTCGATCAAGCACCTGATACAGTTGAGGAGAAATCTCTGCGTATGATAAACTACTATGCTCGATGGCAATTTGCTCTAGCTCAGCAAGTTGTTCGGCGGTTATGCGAACGAACGATTGACGAACACCCATACCTTAGTTCCTCTAACTACAACGTTTCAGCCTAAATCATACGAACAACCTACCAGGTATACCACACCAACCAATCTTGATCGCGAGCGGCTTGCTCAAACAATAAGATCAATTTCTCTACCATCCTCGATTCCCAACAAAAAAATGGCATAAGCAACGCATCATTCCGTTCGCGATTCATAAGGCGTTGCATAAAAAAATAGCGTTTAAACAATCTGGGTGGTAGCTGCTTGAGGGCATGCAAATACAATGGAACTTCAACCGCCTGCAGACGATACACCGTACTGTAAACAAAATGTAAATCGCCAATGCAGGCAGTCTGATGATCATCTTCAGCAAAGATCTTAATCGGCCAATCGGGTAGTTTTTGTTCAGCAACCAAGGTTTCCATGCACGTTTCGACAGGTTCCCAAAGATGTATCGTTGCACTCAACGCATAATAAGCCTGTTGTGGGTCGATATCCGTGGTAGCAATATAGCCTAAATCGGGGCCTTTACGTTGCTCCAGTACCGCAGAAACTTGTTTATATACTTCATTAATATCAGGGTACGTGGGATAATCGATTGGTTCAGCGGCTGCATAATAAGCTTCAAACGGCGCAGAGGTTGTTAATTGCGTGTGATCAGTGGGGTCATAATAGGCCTCAAACGGTAAAAAATACGATAAGAGCGGATTATCAGTCAGTTCTCCACTTGACATCCCAAGCATCACACTCTGATCAGGTAAGCTCGCTGGCGCAAGGTAGTCATCAAGCCATGGATTTCCAGTCAATTCGGGGGTATCAGAAACGTGCTCAACGCGAAAATCATCAGCCTGTTCATAGATTTCAGCCGCGCAAATTGAGGCACTGGCCTGATTCTCCTCGTGCAAGCGTGCGGCACACGCTTCAAGCTCTAGCAGTTGTTGGTTGGTAATTCGCGTAATTGTTATATCAAAGCCCATTGCTATCACCTTTGGCTTTTAGAACAAATGTTCTATTTTGTGTACGCGAATTATAGCATAACCGCTATGAATGTGCACAGGTTTTGGTATGCGCAACCACCAGAAGACGATCTTAATACCGAGGATTAAAAAAATCCGCCAGATCGAGCACTATCGATCTGGCGGATTGGCATGCACTTAATCTAGCAGTAAAGGTTGTTGCCTGGGCTTACGCCAAGAATGTTGGTAATTGTTTGATACGAACTGACACGGCTTTGAACTTGGCCCGGATTGCCACCGTTGCACTCCAACGAGCCGTTGATGCTGCGGATGGTTTCGCCGAAGCCATTGCCATTGACCATGGCATCGTGCGGAGTCATCAAGCCTGGGCCGCGTTGGGTCATCCAATACCACAAGGCGGTTTTCCAAGCCACGGCGGGGTCACGCGAGACCAGATCAGGATCGTTCAGCAAATTCAGGCCCAATGCTTGGCCGGCCAATCCATAATTGTAGTTCCAGCTCAATTGAATTGGGCCACGGCCAAAGTAGCGTTTGCCAGGGGCACACGGCCATTGAGCGCTATTTTGGCAGTATTCACCTTGAGCAATTTCAGTCACATGGACAAAGTTGCCAGTTTCGTGGGCGAAGTTGGCCAAAGCAGCGGCAGCTTCGCGCTTGCGAGTTTCGGTCGAGCCAGTGCCGGCAAAAGCTGGGTAGAAGGCTGCGGCCTGTACCAGACCTTCATAGGTGTAGAAGGGATTGCGATTGGGGAACATTTGATCGAATTGGGCTTTACTAACGATCGAACTAAAGCCCGTCGTTGGTGGTGGGTTGGTTCCGCCACAGGTGGTTGGCTCCCAGAACCACGTGCTGATGGTTGGGTCGTAGCCTGGGTTATCGTGCTCGGCTACATAAAAACTGCCGTTGTAGCGCACAATATTGCCCGTGTAATATTGACGGCCAGCCACCCAATCGCTGTAGTTACAGGTGCTTGGTGGTGGCGTTGGAGTTGGTGGTGGAGGATTGGTTCCGCCACAGGTGGTTGGCTCCCAGAACCACGTGCTGATGGTTGGGTCGTAGCCTGGATTATCGTGCTCGGCCACATAAAAACTACCGTTGTAGCGCACAATGTTGCCCGTGTAATATTGACGGCCAGCCACCCAATCGGTATAGCTACAACTGCCGCCGCCACCTCCACCACCGCCGCAACTTGTCGGCTCCCAATACCATGTACTAACGGTTGGATCATAACCGGGATTATCGTGCTCAGCCACATAATAATTGCCATTGTAGCGCACGATATTGCCCGTGTAATACTGCTTACCTGCAACCCAATCGGTAAAATTGCAACTCTGAGCAAGGCTCGCCTGTGAATTAGCAAATGATTGACGCGCCATCCCAGCCTGTGGATTGACCATGCTGCCCCAAAATGCACTAATCAAGAGTGGTGCTAACAACAACTTGCTTAGCCTTGATGGGTTCAGGTGTGGAAATTTCATGGGGTCTCCTTAATCTACGCTTCAATTGCCTAGCAACGTTGCTAGGATTGAATTGATTCGTATGTTCCACCTTTGTTATTCCAGTGGAATTATGAAGAACTTAACATGGCAAACAAGGCTTGTCAAGGGTTTTTCTTAACAAAAAGTTTAAATTAGTATAAATATGATTAAAAATAACTAGGAAGCTCTGCTTGATTAGGATTAAGCTATGGCAGACCTTAGGGCTTGATTGGAGGGGAATCGAGATGAAGGCTTTAACCACGAAGAACGCGAAGAAGCGCAAAGATCAATAGCTTCGTGTTCTTCGTGCTCTTCGTGGAGCATCAATCGCGATATCTTCGAGGAGTAGCTTGCGACCTAATTGGATAAATCGATTGTTGTGCTATAGGTTTGCTGTTTGCTACAAGCGTCATCGAGAAAATAGGTTATATCAAGCTTGACCGTTTGGGTTGGGGAGACCATGCGATAGGCTGGTAGCATTTTGATTTCCCCTGTGCGATCAAGCAAATGTTTGCGCTCGCCAATATGCTGGTAGAGCGGTAAACCAATCGCCAATGGATGTTCGTGATTAATTTTATTGCAGCCAACTTCATCGCACATTCCAGCAACAAAATTGAATTTATCATCAAGATAATGCGGCTGCATAATAAAATCTTCAAGCGGCAGCCAGCCATCAGCAGTCTGAATCGACAAGACTGGATCAGTTAAGCATGTTAGCTCATAGCCAGGCACAACAATCGCAATGTAATTAGGAAATACTGTTACATGCTCGCCTGTCTCAGTGATAATTGGCTGCGGCTGGCTATTTTTTGAGTTTACACTACATCCGACTGTTAGTATCAGTAGAAGCATCCATCCAAATCGGCGCATAGCTCGCTCCTCAACTGCTGATTAGCTTTTGGTGCTAACGCGGAGGTGCATGGGTTTGTTCCAATAAGTTTTTGGTTGATCCAAACCAGTAAACCAGCGAATTGAGTTTTAACGCAGATGTGGAGAGCCATGAAACGACGAGGAATGCAATTTAACCACGAAGAGCACGAAGATCGCTCAGGATCAATACCTTCGTGCTCTTCGTGGTTAAATTAATCACGATAGCTTCGTGACCTTCGCGCTCTTCGTGGTTAATAAAATATCAACCCTGACCTCTGGCTCCTGACTGCTGACCCCTCGGAGTTTAGCGCACGGTTAATTCGTGGATCGACCACCAACTGCCGCCGCCAGTGCTGGTGAGCCATACCCGCAGATAACGGCTATTTTGAGCAGCGAAGTTGACGGTTACTGCTTGGGTTGTACCAGTGGCAGTAGCTACGGTTGCCCAGCTATTGCCATCGTTGGAAACTTGCACTTGGAAGTTGCGTGGATAATCGCCGTAGGATGGGCCTGCATCAAGCGTGATTTGGCTGAAACTTTGGTTATTGCCAAAATCGACCCGATACCACTGGCCTGCTGCTTGGGGCAAGCCTGCGCTCCAACGAGTAGTGCCGTTAGTATCAATCGCGTTGGTCGTGCTGCCGCCTGCTTCGGTCGATGAAGCGCTGGTTGCCAACGCATTGCCATAAACCTCGACTTCCCAGAGCGAGTAGCCCCACTCGGTGGCGCGAGTTGTGGCGTAGACGCGCAGATAGCGCCCAATGCCGGAAACTGCTAAATCATCGGTTGCGCCATCGCTATTGGTTGTACTATAGATCGAGCGCCAGGTATTGCCATCGTTGGAAACTTGCACTTGATAGGCGCGGCCAAAGGCGGCTTCCCATTTTAAAACCACTTGTTTGATCGCATACACCGCGCCTAAATCAACCTGTAGCCATTGTGGATCGCTCCATGTGCTCGACCAACGGGTGGAGCTGTTGCCATCGAACGCGAGATTTGCGCCATAGCTGCTATTTTCGGTTGATGAAGCAGTAGCGGCTTTGTTCAGGGCTAAATTGCCAGTTGGCGTGCTGGGTGTGCCAAGCTGATCGGCAATGGTTTTGAGCAAGGAATCGCTGCTGGTAACAGCCGTATCTTGGCTCAATTCCCAAATCATAATCCCACCGCCGCCCTTGCTTTTCATCAAATCGATTTTGGCGCGCATGGTTGGGCGGCCCGTGTAGTATTGGGTTGCGCCGCCATACCAGCAGCTATCGCTATCGGCTGAGCAACCACCAGCGCGTAAGGTGTTGTAGCCATACCAGCCTGGGCGAGCATAAAACGGCACGCCCAAGATTAATTTAGCCTTATTGCTAGTTTTGGTGCCCCAATAATCGAGCGATTGCTGAGCTAAACTATAGGGCGAATGACCAGCGCCGCCATCACCATCGTAGGCCATGAGCGTGATGTAATCCATAATTTCGATGGCATTGCTAGTTACGCCTGAGCCGCCAGCATTGGTTGCAGCGACTGCCGCAGTTAATAATTTGCCCGAGCCGATGCGATTGCGGATCGCCGACATCGTTTCAAAGTAAAAATCGCCAGCCTCAGGATATTCCCAATCAATATCAACCCCATCGAGATTATATTGGTTGACGAAATTATTGAGGTTATTGGCAAAATTCGTGCGATAGCTGGCGTTGGCGGCGATACTTTCGAAGGCACTATCATCGCCGTCGTTCCAGCCACCAACTGAAATTAGCACTTTTTTGTTTTTGCTATGAGCGACCGATACCAACTCTTGCAATTTGCTGGAGTTTTCGATTGGCTTGAGGCTGCCATCGTTGTTGGGCAACAGAAAAGCATAGTTAATGTGGGTCAGTTTATCAATTTGAGTGCCGTTGACACTGCCTTGCCACGATGGCAAATAGCCCACAATTTTATAGGCGATTTGGGCTTGGGCTGATTTGGGTTGATCAAATCCAGCACCAAAACTCCCAGCCAGCATGATCAGAGCCAACAGCAAATAAACCTTCATGCTCAAGGCGCGTTGACGATTCATTATCAGCTACTCCTTTAATTAATAGGTGGGGAAGCGCCACCAATCGGCTCATTGGTGGCGCTTGCGAGGAGGCTACTGCTATGGAGCAGTCGCAACGAAGGTGAAGGCTTCCCATGCGCCGCCGATCGCATCGCGATTGGCAATCAACATAGGCGAGCCACTATTCAGATCAGTGGTGACATATTTATTGTTAGCGATTGCTTGGAGGCCAAAGGTTCCGTTGCCAAGATCAACGCGGCGGAATTTTTCCCAGCCCAATACCCCGCGTGATTGGGCGATCAAGCGCCCACCGTTGTTCAAATCGGCGGCCACATATTTGTTGTTGGCCAGCGACATAAACGAAACCGTCCCATCGGGATTCGTGATCATGCGGAATTTTTCCCAGCCTTGGATGCTTGGGCGATTGGCAACCAAGGGATTGTTGCCATAGTTATCGGCGCTAACATAGCTATTATTGGCTCCAGCTTGTAGCGCAACCCACGAACCTTCCGGCGCATAAGCTCGCACCGTATTTTGAAACTGGGTGTTTGGTTGGAAATAATTGGTGCTGAAGCGTGACCATTTATCGGCGATCGTGGCAGCACTATCATTTAATAGATCTGGTACGGCTTGGGTATTGTTTTGATAGAAGCCCCAGTTGCCGCCGCCATTGACCTTGTATGTCCAGTTGGTCCATGAAACATTCAAGGCATTCAAGCCAGACATAAATTTTTCATACAGATCGTAGTGAGTTGAGAACCAATATTCGCCAGCAAAGCCAGGCACATTCCAATCCTTGGTGAAGGTGGCGTATTTATCCAAGGCACTTTGAATGAAATTATTGGTTACATTCCAATCAGTGACCGTATCAAAGTTGTAGTGGTGTAATTGATACATCACATTCGTCCAGCCATAGGTTGCAGGCGATAACGCTTGGTACCAATCATAGAAAGCTGCCATCACAATCATATGATCGGGGTCTTTGGCGCGAACAGCATCATACAAACGATCAAAGAAATCAAATTTTTGGCGCACCTGTTGCTCGTTTTCGGCTGCGCCGTTGCTCAGCAATGGCTCGTTGAGCAAATCGTAGGCGGCCACAGTTGGGTTACCACGATAGCGTGTCGCCAAGCGTTCCCAAATTTGCACCGTCCAATTTTGGTAGGTTGGGTTAGTCCAGAGTTGGTTGGTGCCAGTTTGACCACATGAATGCCATGGACAAGCAGCACCAGGAGCGCCATGCAAATCGAGCATCACATATAAATTGCGCTTGCTACTTTCACTAATCAGCCAATCGAGCTTGCGGAACGATTCAGTATCCGATTTCATCGTGCCATTAGTGTTCATCAGCACCAGCCAATGAATCGGCACGCGCACCATGTTTAAGCCCATAGCTTTAATCGTATCGAGGTCGCTGGCTTGAATCCAAGTATCTTGGTAGCCGTTGATCAAGCTATCGGTAGTGCTTGTGCCAAAGCGGTTGGTCAAGGCTTGGCGCAAATTAAATTCATCAGCAATTTGAGCATTGAATTCGTGAATTGACCACCAACTGCCGCTTGAGCCAGTTTGCAATACGCGAATCAGGCGGGTTACTTGAGTGTTATTGAATTGGACGGTTACCACTTGGCTTGTACCGCTGCCACTGCCAACTGTGAGCCAAGCATTATTAACAAAAGCCTGAACTTGATATTGGCGCGGATAATCGCCCGTTGAGGAGCCAGCGTCGATCGTCACCCGTTCGACGGCTTGGTTGCCGCCAAGATCGACTTGGAACCATTGACCATTAGCTTGGGGAGCGTTGCTCGTCCAGCGCGTGGCCGGATTGCCATCGATTGCGGCAGCAGCTCCACCAGCTGATCCGCTGGCAGTCCAGCTGGTGCGCGGTAAAGCGGGATATCCCAAGGGCGACATCCAGCCTTCTTGCAACAACCAACCGCCGAGGTTGGTGCCTTTGAGCGTGACGATTGCCCCATTACCAGAATTATTGCGCACTGTCGCGCCGTTGGCCTTGAGAAAATCGCTAGCCCCAAACGCAGCTTGGGCTTTGGGCGTTGCTGAATGTTGGGCAAAAATACTACAAATAAGACCAAGAACAATAATCAGCCTACTCAACTTTTTCATGCTGTTCCTCCTTGAACGATGATCTGCCTGTCGTACAACACTGCTTGGACAAGTCGGGCGCTCAATTGTTGGAATAACTCGGTATCGTTTCCGGAAACGAT